>JAJEHF010000015.1 GCA_022823865.1 Bryobacterales bacterium | reverse complement strand
ATCATCGATATGCGCGACCAGCTGGATACGCATTTCAAGACCCGGCAAGACGCCTATGTGGCAGGCAGCATGGCGCTGTACTACCGCCAAGGCGACCCCGCAGCCGTGGTGGTGCCGGACGTGTTCGTGGTGCTGGGCGCTGCGCACAAGCAGGCGCGCAAGTCGTATCTGCTCTGGGAGGAGGGCGGCGTGGTGCCGAGCTTCGTGGTGGAGGTGGCGTCGCCGTCCACGAGCCGTCGCGACGCGACGAGCAAGCGCGCGACGTACGAGCGGATGGGGGTGCTCGAATACTGGCGCTTCGACCCGCTGGGCGAGCTGATCGCGGGGCGGCTGGAGGGCTGGCGGCTGGCGGGTGGCCGTTACGAGCGGGTGCGGGCTGTGCGAGCGGGTGGCTGGCACCGCAGCGAGGCGCTGGGACTGGAGTTGCGGGCGGAGCGGTGGCTGCTGCGCTTCCATGATCCACGGCTGGGCCGGGACATGCTTACGCACGCGGAAACCAGCGATGCCCTGCAAGCAACCACGAGCCAGCGCGACGGAGCAGTGCGGCAGCGCGACGAGGCGATGAGCGAACGCGACGAGGCGATGCGGGAGCGCGAGGAAGCGATGCGGGAGCGCGAGGAAGCGATGAGCGAACGTGACGAGGCGGTGCGGGAACGCGAGGAAGCGAATCAACGGGTCCGCGAATTGGAAGCGCGACTGCGGTTGTCCGACAAGTCCGCCTAGGATTCCAGAGTTCGGAGCGGTTTCCGGCCAACCGCGAAAACAACACCGCGCAGGACTTGCCGGTCCCCACTACGGATACGATTCCTGTTCAGACCGCGGCGGTCGCAACCGACGCACTGCAGCAGTCATTCGGTCTGTGGCGACGGCGGCCGCCACTTCCAGCACGAAGTCCGGCGGCTTGCCCTCCTCCCAGATCTTGTACGTGCTTCGGTTCCCCCCGCGCCCCGCGCCGAACACCAACTGAGAGTCGGCCACGATCGACTTGCAACGGTGGCAGGGAGCGGTGAGCAAGGAACGACCACTGCTAGCAGCCACCAGATCGGATGACTGCCTGAAGTCGGCACAAATCGGCACGGAGGAAGAATGGCCCAACTAATCGGCGAGCTTGGCCCCGTCCCTTGGCGTGACGCTCTGCACGGCTGCTCGCACCTCCTCTTCCATCGCGCTCACTTCGTCGTCGCTCAACTCATGGAACTGTCCTCGTTTTCGGGCTGCCAAGCGGCCGCCGTTTTGCATGCAGAGTCGCACGAACAGCGAGGCCCTGCGATCGGGCATCTCGACGATCTGGCGCACGGCGCCAAACGCTCTGTCGAAGATCGCCACAAAGTTGAGCTCGTCTCGTAAGTCTTCACGTAGCGTGTCCTCGACGCGATCAAAGAGATACTCGGCGAACCGGGTCGCGTCGTAGTAGCGGTAGTGGTCAGCGGTGTCGTTGGCTACGACTAATTCCCCTCCGGGGGGCAAATGCCAATCGATGTAAGGGAACAGCGGCTTGGAAAAGGACTGAAGTACGGAATCGTATTCGGGTAGGTTGCGCACGATCGACGCAGAGATCGGAAAAATGACTCCCGGCGGGCTGTAGCCGAGCTTCGAGAGCACATGATGGAGCAAGAATCGATGGATGCGCCCATTGCCGTCCACGAACGGATGAATGAACACAAACGAGAAGCCTACTACCGCAGCCGCAACCACGGCTTCGACACCACCTTCCAGAACGCGCCTTGTCATCGTGGTCCATGCTTCCATCAGCTCTGAAACATCCTGCGGCCGCGGACAGATGAAGTCCACGTGCTCGCGGTATCCGCCAAGTGTCCGCCCCACAAAGACCTGTCTCTCTCGCCAACCTTCCGCCGCATAGCGCGGCTCCACAATAGTCGCCTGAAGGCCAACCAATGCCTGCTTACTTGTCGCGTCGAAGTCAGCTGCGGTGCTGAGGGCAGACACGAATCGCTCGGCGCGCGAGGCTGATGCGGTCTCGCCTTCGATCTCAAAGGTAGAGCGAGCCTCCTTCGAGTAGAGATACTTCACTGCTCGGGCGAGAGTGGTTGAGTCTGCGTTCTCGACGAGGCTCTTGGCCTCTTGATCAAAGCGCCCCTCCATCCGATCTTCTAGACGCCTCGTTCGACGGACTGTAGGGCAAAGTCCGGCAGTGCCCAAGAGATTGTCTTGCACCCTATGACGCCGCGAACGCTGGGATTGGCTGACGAAGTGCTTCTGTGGGTCTAGCAACGGGATGTAGTTGCCCGTGTGTACGTCCTCCAAATCCAGAGTCTTGTGGGTGAAAGTCTCGTACAGATACCACGCACGACGGGCGTACTTGCCTGTCGGTTGCGTCTTCACCCAGACTTCCAGTTCCTTGGGATCAATCACCCTCAGTGCAGCGACTAGGAGCCCGAGGTCGAACGCCTCGTTTCGTAGCGTAAAGCGCAAATGAGAACTTGCAGAGTCAGCCGTTCGATACTGACGGGGATAGTATTCCCAGACTTGGCTATCGCCAGATTCGGTACGCCTTGGACCTGCCGTTATGAAGCTCTCAACGGCTGGTCTTGGCACCTTCAGGCCCAGTTCCTGCCGGAGCCAAGCCTGGCCTATTGGCTGATTTCCAGTCGCCATGTCAGATTGCCGTGTGTTGCACCGGAGCTACTCGGCTCCACATACGATTGGCAAGTACCAATCGAATCTCACCGTTGTAGGGCTGTGCCTCACTGATCTTGTCTAATCATAATTCTACAGGATAGATTAAAATATCAACACAATTCAATATTTTGCTTACAAGCACTAGTTCCTCACATAGTTTCCGCCCGCTCGCCAGCAAAATGTTTACGCCACGACGAAAATCGTTAGAATCTTCCGACATCGTGATTTTTCGATTACGGGTGCACGGATTCTAACGCGCCCTGACCCTCACGTGTCACGCCCCCGACTCGCTAGCACCTCTGCGGCAAGCCCCGACCGCGCCCGGTAGTCTGTCCTCCGTTCCGACGCGCCCGGCCGCCAAGCTCAATGCCGCATCACCTCTATGCGGAGGCTCTTCGACGCCAGCGGCTGGCCCGGACAGACGTACAAACCGTACACTAGGCCAAGAGGCAAGGTGATGAACGGCATCTCTCTGGCGGTAGCGGCAGCTGCTTTTGCGTCCGCCGCAGCGGCGGCTCCCGCCATCAACCCGGCAGAGAAGGTTGACTTCCAGCAAGATGTCCGCCCGATCCTCTCGGACGCCTGCTTCGCCTGCCACGGACCCGACGCCAACGCCCGCCAGGCAAACCTGCGCCTCGATACCCGCGAGGGCACCTTCGCGGATCGCGGCGGCTACCGCCTCATCATCCCGGGCAACGCTTCCGAAAGCCGCCTCTACCAGCGCATGAGCCACTCCGATGCCGTGGCCCGCATGCCGCCCCCCTCAGCCGAGCGGCGGCCCGCGCCGGAACACATCGAGACTGTCCGGCGCTGGATCGACCAAGGCGCGGAGTGGAGCTCGCACTGGGCATACGAAGCTCCCGACCGGCCCGCCGTCCCGGAGATCGAGACCGGGAACCGCCCCTTCAACGAGATCGATGCCTTCGTGACCGCGCGCCTGCGCCAAGAGGGCCTGGAGCTGGCACCGGAATCCGACAAGCGCACGCTGCTGCGTCGGCTAACTCTCGACCTGACCGGCCTTCCGCCCGAGCCCGCGGACGTTCGGCGCTTCCTCAGCGACACCTCGCCGCACGCATACGAGCGCGAGGTGGACCGCCTGCTCAATTCGCCGCACTACGGCGAGCGCATGGCCCTGCAGTGGCTCGACCTGTCGCGCTATGCCGACACCCACGGCTTCCACATCGACGGGCGTCGCGACATGTGGCACTGGCGCGACTGGGTGATCCGGTCGTTCAACGATAACAAGCCCTTCGACGAGTTCACGATCGAGCAGATCGCCGGCGACCTGCTCCCCGAGCCGACCGTGGAGCAGAAGATCGCCACCGGCTTCAACCGCAACCACATGATCAACCACGAGGGCGGCGCCATCGCGGCCGAGTACCACACCGAGTACGTCGTGGACCGCGTCGAGACGGTCTCCACGGTGTGGATGGCCATGACCATGGGCTGCGCCCGCTGCCACGATCACAAGTACGACCCGATCAAGCAACGCGAATTCTACGAGTTCTACGCCTTCTTCAACTCCGTGGACGAGCTCGGCCTCGACGGCGTGAACGGCAACGCCGTGCCGATGCTCCCGCTGCCCGACAGCAAGCAAGAGGACCAGCTGGCGGAACTCGACCAAGCGATCCGCTCGCTGCAGGCGGACCTGCCGGATGCCCGCATCAGCCGGCAGATCGCCGACTGGGAAGCGGCGGCGATGGCGACCATTCCCCGGGCCGACCGATCCGGGCTCGAGGCCCACTACGAAATGGAGGGCGGGTTCTCCGACTCCTCGGGCAACTACCGCCACGGCCGCATCATGCGCGGCGAGCCGCTGTTCCGCAGCGCCAACGCAGGCCAGGGCGCCTCGTTCGACGTGGACACGCATGTCGCCTTTCCCGGAACGACCGCGCTGGACGTGTCCAGGCCATTCACCATCGCGTTCTGGATTCGGCACGCGGGACTGGTGGAAAAATCGCTCCTGCACAAGATGGACGATCCCGAATCGCGCAAGGGGCTGGAACTGCGGCTGAGCCGCCCGGTCTCGATCCCGGACACCTTGCGCCGCGAATACGAGCTCACCATCCGCCTGTCCGCCTCTGCAGACGACGGCATCGTCCTCAAGCCCGAAAGCCCGCTGCGCAACCAGCGCGGCGTCGACCCCAGCTACCACATCGCGATTTCCTACGACGGCTCCGGCACCTCGGCCGGCTTCCGCATCCACATCAACGGCGAACTGGCCGCCACCACCGTCCTGCAAGACACGCTCACGGGCAGTCCCGAAGCGGGCGCTCCGTTCGAGATCGGCGCGGGCCGCTTCGGCGGCCGCTACACCGGTTCGCTCGACGACCTGCGCATCTACTCGCGCGTCCTGGACACGGCCGAAATCGCCAAGATCCGCACCCACGAGCCGGTGGCGGCCTTGCTGGCCGGCCCCTACATCGATTGCGCGAGCGTGCTGGCCGACGCGCCGGCCAAGCCTGCCGACGACATCTACGCGCCCAAGCCCGACACCGCCGTATCGCGCTGCCGCACCCGTACCAGGCTGCTCAAGGACTACTACCTCACGCACGCCGCGCCGGAAACGGACCGCGAGCTTTACGCGCGCCTCAAAGACCTGCAAGCCCAGCGCGCCAGGGTGGAGAAGCAGGTGCCGAACGTGATGGTCATGCGCGAGCTGCCCGCTCCCCGCGAGACTTACATGCTCGGAAGGGGCGACTACCGCAACCGCACCGAGTCCGTCTCCCCGCGCACGCCGGACTGGCTCTCGCCGTTCCCCGCCGACGCCCCCCGCAACCGGCTGGGCCTGGCCCGCTGGATCGCCAGCCCGGACCATCCGCTGACCGCCCGCGTGGCCGTCAACCACTACTGGCAGTCGTACTTCGGCCACGGCCTGGTGCGCACCGCCGAAGACTTCGGCCTGCAGGGCGAACTGCCGACGCACCCTCAGCTGCTGGACTGGCTGGCCGTCAAGTTTGCCGACAGCGGCTGGGACATCAAGGCGCTGCAGAAGAAGATCGTGATGTCGGCGACCTACCGCCAGAGCTCGCGGCTCAGCCCGGCCCTGCAGTCCAAGGATCCCGAGAATCGGCTGCTGGCCCGCGGGCCGCGCTACCGCCTGCCGGCCGAATCGGTCCGCGACAATGCCCTGCTCGCCGCCGGACTGCTGGACCGCCGCGTCGGGGGCCCGAGCGTCTTCCCCTACCAGCCGGACGGACTCTGGCGGGAGATGGCATATGGGGACATGTTCACGGCCCAGGTCTACCGCCAGGGATCGGGAGCGGACCTGTACCGGCGCAGCATGTACACCTTCTGGAAGAGGACGATCCCGCCGCCCTCGCTGGCGGTCTTCGACGCCCCGGACAGGGAGAAATGCATCGCCACGCGCTCTCGCACCAACACGCCGCTGCAGGCCCTGGTCCTGCTGAACGACCCCACCTACGTGGAAGCCTCGCGCGCCCTTGCGGAAACGATGCTGCGCGAGGGCGGCGGCACGCCTCAAGAGCGGCTCCGCTCCGGCTACGCGCGGACCCTGGGGCGCCCTCCGAGCGAGCTCGAGACCCGGCTGCTGGGCCAGCTGGCCCAAGAGCAGGCGGCCAAGTTCCGCAACGCGCCGCAGCAGGCGCGCGACCTGCTGCAGGTCGGCGAGCTGCGGGCTGACCCAAGCCTCGACCCCGCCGATCTCGCAGCCTGGACAGTGGTGGCCAGCAGCATTCTGAATCTCGACGAGGCAATCAGCAAGGAGTGATCCGGAGATGAACCCCCAGCTCGAGCGAGGCCTGCTCGCGACGCGACGCCAGTTCTTCGGCCGCACCGCGGCCGGCATCGGCCCGGCGGCCCTGTCGTTCCTGCTGCGGGGCGAGGGCTACGGCGCGACAGCCGGGGGCCTTCCCGACCTGCCCCACTTCGCGCCGCGGGCCAAGCGCGTCATCTACATGTTCCAGTCCGGGGCGCCGTCGCAGATCGACCTGTTCGACCACAAGCCCCTGCTGCGGAAGTACCACGGCCAGGACCTGCCCGACTCGGTGCGCAAGGGACAGCGCATCACGGGCATGACCTCGGGCCAAGACCGCCTGCCGGTCGCCGCGTCGCTCTTCAAGTTCCAGCCGCACGGCCAGTCGGGCACGGAGCTGAGCGAGCTGCTGCCGCACACCGCCAAGGTCGTCGACGACATCACCCTGGTGAAGACGGTGCAGACCGACGCCATCAACCACGATCCGGCGATCACATTCATCCAGAGCGGCTTCCAGCAGCCGGGACGCCCCTCGATGGGCTCGTGGGTGAGCTACGGGCTCGGCAGCGCGAACCGCGACCTGCCCGGCTTCGTGGTGCTGATCTCGCAAGGCAGCAACCTCAACCAGTCCCAGCCCCTCTTCTCGCGGCTGTGGGGCTCCGGATTCCTGCCGTCGAGGTACCAGGGAGTCAAGTTCCGCTCGAGCGACGACCCCGTGCTCTACCTGTCCAACCCGAAGGGCATCGACGCCTCGACCCGGCGCAGCATGCTGGATGCCGTCTCGGAGATCAACCGGCTGCGCTCGCAAGAGTTCGGGGACCCGGAGATCGAGACCAGGATCGCCCAGTACGAGATGGCCTACCGCATGCAAACCTCGGTGCCGGAGCTGATGGACCTCTCCGGCGAGCCGGAGCACGTGTTCGAACGCTACGGCCCCGACTCGCGCAAGCCGGGCACGTACGCGGCCAACTGCCTGCTGGCGCGCCGCCTGGCCGAGCGCGACGTGCGCTTCGTGCAGCTGTTCCACCGAGGCTGGGACCAGCACACAGACCTGCCTCGCGACATCCGGCTGCAGGCGCGGGACACCGACCAAGCCTCGGCCGCGCTGATGATGGATCTCAAGGAACGCGGGCTGCTGCAGGACACGCTGGTTATCTGGGGCGGCGAGTTCGGGCGCACGGTGTACTGCCAGGGCAAGCTCAGCGAGACCAACTACGGGCGCGACCACCACCCGCGCTGCTTCACCATGTGGATGGCCGGCGGCGGCATCAAGCCCGGCACTACGCACGGACAGACTGACGACTACTGCTACAACGTCGTCGAGGACCCGGTGCATGTCTACGACCTGCAAGCGACGGCGCTGCGCTGCCTCGGCGTGGATCACAAGCGGCTGACGTTCAAGTACCAAGGGCGGCACTATCGCCTGACCGACGTGCACGGCGAGGTCGTAGAACCCCTGCTGGCGTAGCTCCCGGCTGGCACCGCCTGCGCGTCACACCTCGATTGGGAGACTACAGCGATGCAATCCAGACTCACCCGGCGGGCCTTCATGGCAGCCGCCGGTGCCGGCGCGATCTACGGATGCAGCAGCGGCTCGGACGAGCAGTCGGCCACCGCCGGCCAGTTCGAGCCCAATTGGGAGTCCATCCGGACTCACCAAGTGCCGCAGTGGTTCCACGACGCCAAGCTCGGCATCTTCGTGCACTGGGGGCTGTATTCGGTCCCCGCCTGGGCCACGCCGATCGGCAAACTCGGCGAGATTGACTGGGAGCGGTGGTTCGCCAACAACCCCTATTCGGAGTGGTACCTCAACACGCTGCGGATCGCGGGATCGCCCACCCAGGAGCACCACCGCAAGACGTATGGCGAAGACTTTGACTACATGGACTTCGCGCCGCAATTCAACGAGGCGCTCGAGGCGTGGGATCCCGGCGCCATGGCCGGCCTCTTCGCGGACGCCGGGGCGCAATACGTCGTCTTGACGACCAAGCATCACGATGGCTTCACCCTCTGGCCCAGCGACATCGAGAACCCGAACCTGCCCGAGGGGCGGCGGTCTACCGAGCGCGATGTCGTGGGCGAGCTGACCGCCGCGGTCAAGGCCGCGCAAATGCGCATGGGCTTCTACTACTCCGGCGGCCTGGACTGGAGCTTCAACCCCGAACCGGTCGACACGGTCGAAAAGGTCTGGGACACGATCATCCACACGCAGCAGTTCGCCGACTACGCCGACGCCCACTGGCGCGAGCTGATCGCCAGGTACGATCCGACCATCCTGTGGAACGACATCGGGTACCCGGAACAGGCTGACCTGGCCCGCATCGTGGCGGACTTCTACAACACCCGCCCCGACGGTCTGATCAACAACCGCTTCGAGATCGGCAAGGAGGGAGCGCCCCAGCGGCACCACGACTTCACCACCCCCGAATACGCCAAGATGGACGAGATCACCGACTACAAGTGGGAGACCTGCCGCGGGCTCGGCTACTCGTTCGGCTACAACCGGGTCGAAACCGCCGAGCACACCATCGGGGAGGCCGAGCTGATCCACCTGCTGGCCGACATCGTGAGCAAGAACGGCAACCTCTTGCTCAACGCCGGTCCTATGCCGGACGGCACCATCCCCGAGCTGCAGGCGAGCCGCTTGCGGACGCTCGGCAGCTGGCTGCGCAAGAACGGCGATGCCATCTACGGGACTCGTCCTTGGGAGAAGGCGGCGGGCGAGACGGGCGACGGAATCCCCGTGCGCTTCACGTCCAATGGCGACGCAGTTTACGCGATCGTCCTTGGCCAGCCAACTTCGAACACGGTCACGCTCGAGTTGGGGGCAGGCGGCACGAGCGCGAGTGTCGCGGTAGTCGGGGAATCCCAGGCGCCGACGGCGGCCATTTCCGACGGCACGCTAACGGTGACGCTGGCAGAGCCGCTGCCGGAGGACCACGCGCACGCGCTGCGCATCGAACTTGGGTAGGGCAAGCGCCCTAGCGCGACAGCAGACTGCCGACGTCAAGCTAGCTCGACAGGAGCCTGTCGATCGATCGATTCCTGCACGGCCAGCGCGACCGCCAGCGAACGGGTTCCATCTCTGCCGTCGATAAGCGGCCGTTGCGCGCGCCTGACCACGCGGCAGAAATGCTCCAGTTGCAGGACGAGCGGATCTGCCTTGGCTACCTTCCGGCGGGACTGCTCTAACGGGTGCTGCCAGCCCGCTCGAGCGGGATCCGCATACTGCCACAGTTCCATCTTGGGCAACGCCAGCGAGGCCTGCGTCCCGAGGAAGTAGTAGCTGTTCTCAGTCGTGTGGAAGTAGAAAGGGTTCTCCCCGCTGTTCAGCTCATACGACCAAGGCGAGGGCGTAGCATCAGAGGCCAGTATCGAACCCAGCGCTCCCGAGGCGAAGGACAACGTGATGCTCAAGGAATCCTCGACTTCAAGCCCCCGCGCCAACGAGCCCGATTGCGCGTAGACTTGGCGGATCTCTCCGCATATGAAGCGCAGGACGTCCAGTTCGTGAATGAGATTGATCATGACCGGCCCGCCGCTTGGACGGCGACACCGCCAATCCACCTGGTACCAGTCAGCCGGCTTTAGCAGGGCCCACATTATCGAGACCGCAACCAGGCGCCCGAGCGTGTCGCCCTGAACTATGCTGCGTGCCTCTTGGATCAGCGGGTTGTGGCGCCGGTGGTGGCCCACAAGCACTTGGCAACCTGCATCTTCGGCTGACTGAACGATCTGCCGTGCCTCGCCAACAGTGTTTGCGATCGGCTTCTCGATCAGCATATCCATGCCGTTTCGAGTGCAAACCTCGGCAACGGCGGAGTGGGTTCCGTTGGGAGTGGCGATAATCACCCCGTCCGGGTTCCGCTCCGCCAGAAGAGCCTCAAGATCCTGGTAGAACGGCACGTCGAAGCGCTCGGCCACCGACTGGCGCCGGGCATCCACGTCGCAGATCCCGACGAGTGAAGAAACCGGCTCTGAGCTGACCAGTCGTGCGTGCTTGCTGCCAACCAGTCCGGCACCGACGACGGCCAAGCGAACCGGTTCCATATCGACGAAAAACCTGCCAAGCCAGAGTTGGTTCAAGCAAAGAACGCAACAGCGGAGTCGAACTTGCTGCCGCAGAATGAACGGCGAAGAGCCCGGCGGAAGAGGCTCATGATGGCGGAACAGGCTGGAGAAATCAAGGGGGGCCGGTCGTTAGGCATTCCGGGCAGCCAACTAGCTAGCCGGTATTCGAGATGGCTTACACAATTTCCGGGCATTTCCCTTGCCAAGCAGGCTCCGAGCGCTTAGTCTCAAGCGGGGGTAAGCATGCAACAGCTAGCAATCAGGTTTCTGGGCATCGTGCCACTGGCAATAGCGGTGCTCCTTGTTCCACTCGCGTTGGGTCAGATCGAGACCGCGCGGATCCAAGGAGTCGTCAGCGACTCCACGGGTGCGGTAATTCCCGGAGCGACGGTGCGGTTCGTCCATGTCGACACGGGGCAGGAATTCAACGTCACTACCGGTGCAGACGGACTGTACCGCTCGATCCCACTGCGGATCGGCGAGTACCGGGTCGAGTACGAGGCCGAAGGCTTCAAGCTGGCAGTCCGCTCGGGCATCAATTTGGAACTGCAGGAGACCGCAGTCATCGATGTGGCGCTTGAGATCGGCGAGGTGACCGAGGTCGTCGACGTGACCGCGGACGCAGTGCTGCTCGAGACCACCGAAGCCACTCAAGGCCAGGTCATCAACAACCAGCGCATCGTCGACATGCCGCTCAACGGCCGGGACTACATCCAGCTCGCGCTGCTGTCGGCCGGGGCGGTCCGCCCGATCGGCGGTAGATTCGGCGGATACAGCGCAGGCGGGCAGCGCACGACGCAGAACAACTACACGCTGGACGGCGTCGACAACAACGGTCTGCAGATTGCCGCCCAGGGTCGCCGCGCCGAGGTCGTCAAGCCGTCCGTCGATGCGATCGAGGAGTTCAAGATCTCGACCAACGCCTACAGCGCGGAGTCGGGACGCGCCTTGGGAGGGACCGTCAATGTCTCGATCAAATCGGGCACCAACGAGCTGCACGGAACGGTCTTCGAGTTCCTGCGCAACGAGAAGCTCGACGCCAAGAACTTCTTCGACTCTCCGACGGCGCCCAAGCCTCCGTTCAAGCGCAATCAGTTCGGATTCTCGCTCGGCGGGCCGATCAAGCGCAACTCGACGTTCCTGTTCGGGGACTTCGAGGGCACGCGGATCCGCGAATCCGCCACATTCGTCGAAACCATCCCCACCCAGGAACAACTGTCCGGCGACTTCAGCGGCGTGCCGCAGACGGTTTACGACCCTGCAACCTACGACTCCGCGGCGAACCTCAGGAATCCGTTCCCCAACAACGTCATTCCCGGCGACCGCATAGACTCAGTTGCCCGCAACGCAAGCGAGTACTACCCGGCACCGAACAGTCCCGGACTCACCCAGAACTGGCGCACGGCATCCCCTGACAACGAGGACGATGACAAGTGGGACCTCCGGCTGGACCAGATCTTCGGTGCCAGCGACAACATGTTCTGGCGCTACAGCCAGCAGGACAGCTACGTGCCCTCGCCAATCCGATTCCCTTCCCAGCAGGACGGGGACGGCACGGAGTTCAACCACCGCGGCCAGAACATGGGGTTGGGCTGGAATCACATCTTCACGCCAACCCTGATCACCAACATCAAGCTCGGCTGGAACCGGATCTACACCAACCGCCAAGCGCTCGCGCAAGCCAACCTGAACCAAGAACTTGGCCTCACCGGCGTGAGCCAGTCCCTCCGGGGCGCGGCTCGATTCAACATCAGCGGGATGCGGCCGGTCGGCACCTCGAACTTCACGCCGAACCTGATCGACTCGCAGAACCGGCAGATCAATATCGACACCAACTGGACCAAGGGCCAGCACAGCATCAAGTTCGGCTATTCGCTGCAGATGCTGCAGAGCTACCTCACCAACCCCCAGCAGGAATTAGGGCAGTTCATCTTCAACGGCAACTTCTCCAGGCAGACGCAGAACGTGGAGGGCGGCCGAGGCGGGCGGCCGGTCGCAGACTTCCTGCTCGGCATTCCGTTCCGCACCGACATCTCGAACTCGGTGTACATGAACCTGCGGGCGCCCTGGCAGCATTTCTACATTCAGGACGAGTGGCGCGTCAACGACAGGCTCACGTTGAATCTGGGCCTGCGCTACGAGCACAACATGCCGTGGTACGACAAGGACAACGGTATCTCGAACTTCGACATCGACACCGACCCCTCGAACCCGGACTTCTTCGTGGCGACCGACGGAAGCATCGCTTCGCGCGCGACTCTGGATCCCGACCTGAACAACTTGGCCCCCAGGTTCGGCTTCGCCTATCGCGTCATGGAGAAGACGGTGCTGCGGGGCGGATACGGGATCTTCTACGCAAACTACGAGGGGACCGGTGGGGGCCAGTTCTTGGAGACCAACCCGCCCTTCCACATCAAGTCGCAGATCTCCACGGACAGCATCAACCCGTCGGTCCTGTTGCGCAACGGTGTCCCGGACGGGGTCGTCACGCCCGAGCGAGCAGTCGCCTTGAGGTTCTCCTCCTTCGAGCGCGACCCGCCGTGGCCGATCTCGCAGCAGTGGAACTTCAACATCCAGCAGTCTCTCGGGAACAACACGGTTTGGGAGATTGGCTACTACGGGACCAAGGCGCAGCATCTGGTCAACCGGCTCGACGGGAACTATGCGTTGCCCGGCCCGGGCAACATCAACAGCCGGCGCCGATACACGAGCGCGGTGTTCCCGGGCACGGACATCGTGGTCGGCCCGCTGGCCGCGATGAACCGGCACGAGTTCAACGGCAACTCGCTGTTCCACTCGTTCCAAACGCGGCTCGAGCGTCGCTACTCGAACGGCTTTACCGTGCTGGCCGCCTACGTGTGGTCCAAGAACATCGGCGATGTCCCCGGCTTCTCCGGGTCGGGCAATGCGCCGAACAGCGGCATCCAGAACCCCCTGAATCGACGGGCGGAGCGGAGCCTCGACAACCAGCACCGTTCGCACAGCCTCGTGAGCAGTTACATCTACGATTTGCCGTGGGGGCAGGGTCGTCGTTGGGGCGGCTCGTGGGGCGCGGCCCCGAATGCTGTGCTAGGCGGCTGGTCGATAGCGGGCATCGTGTCGGCGGCTTCCGGGCGCCCATTCGGCCTCCGGGTTCGGGGCAACCCGGCTAACAACGGCAACTTCAGCCGGCCCAATGTCGTCGAGGGCGCTAGCCCGCACCTGTCCAGCGGGCAGCGTGACCCGGAGCGCTGGTTCAATACCGACGCCTTCATGCGCAACAACGACTTCGAGTACGGCAATGCGGGGCGCAACGTCCTGATCGGCCCCGGCATCACGAACTGGGACTTTGCGGTCTACAAGCGCTTCTGGATTACGGAGGGGCATTCCTTGCAGTTCCGATTCGAGAGCTTCAACTTCACGAACACGCCGGTATTCAACTTCCCGAATTCCGAGGTCGGCAACAACAACTTCGGCAGGATCACGGGAGCTGGTCGGCCGCGGAACCTGCAGTTCGGCCTGAAGTACATTTTCTAGCGCCGCATCACCGGAATCACCGGCAGCTACGCACCCCGGGAGGAATGGCTCCTTCCGGGGCGTCCGGGGGTTGCGGATCTCCTGTCGAGCACCCCTGGTGCCACGCCCGCCTCGCGATGCGAGTCTCGCTGCCGAAGAATAGACGGCCAAGAGCGCGGCGGAAAAGACTCATGACGGCGGAATAGGCTGGAAAAATCAAGGGGCTCAGGGCGAACGCAGACCTGCGCGGCAGAAGATGCGTGCCCAACGGGGAGCTATGGGAAAGCCAGCACCGTGGGACTCGCGTCCTTGGACATCTATGCGAAAGGAGCGACCAATGCCGGTCGCGGTCAGGCCTCTGCGCCGAAGATCTCGGCCAGCTTGGCCCTGCGGTATGCGAATACCCGCTCCAAGTCGGGCCGCACCAAGAAGCGCTCGACCAGTGAACCGCCCGGCACCGAATATTCAACCCTGTCCTCCGCGATTGTGTTGGGGCCATCGGCGGTGAAGAGATGCTCGTGCTTCCAAAGGCGATAGGGGCCGCGCCGCTGCTCGTCCACGAATCGCGATGGAGGCTCCCAGCAGGTGATCTCGCTCTGCCAGCGAAGCGGCACGCCGCGCAGCTTGAGGCGGTAGTCGATCGTGGCCCCGCGCAGCATCTGGATCGGAGACGGCGTGAGGACTTCGAACTTCAGCCAAGGAGGCGTGAGCAATTCCAAGTTGCGGGCTTCGGCGAAGAACGGAAACACGTCCTCCAGCTTCGCGGGCAGGATCACGCTGCTCTGCAACCGGTAGGTCCGCATGGGGCTGCGAGAACTTACGAGCAGCGGCCGGCCCTTGGCCAGTGCCCCCTGTCGTCATCGTACAATCCCGCTACAGGGGCCGGCGGCGTGCGGGTGCGGTTGGCGATCGCCGCCCCGTTGCCAGGGCCGGCGGCAGCGCCTGCCACAACCCGGCCAGAGTGCGATGCTGTGAGAAGAAGCGATCCCTCCATGTCCCGAACCAAGCGAATCCTCAGTGCGGGCGGTTTCCGCCCGTGCCTTCTCGCCGTCATCCTCCTTGCCGGCCAAATCGCGCTGGCGCCCGCCCACGGCCAGCCGGTGGAAATCTCCCAGGCTGGCGAACACGCGGACTGGCCGGCAGCCGCGTTCGCACCCAGCGGCGACCTGTGGGTCGCGTGGACTGCCTATGACGGCAAAGCCGCGGACCAAGTCAGAGCTCGGCGGCGCACTGGTGGCGAGTGGCAGGACATCGTGACCGTGAGCCCCAGAGCGGGCGACTTCCTCAAGGCTTCGATCGCGATCCAGCCTGACGGGCGGGTCTGGATCGCTTGGTCAGCGCAGGCCGACGGCAACTTCGACATATATGCGCGAAGCTGGCACGACGGCCGGTGGGACCCGATCGAACGGCTAACGTCCGATCCTCAGCCGGACATCCATCACAGCCTGCAAGCGGCTTCGGACGGCAGGCTCCACTTGGTGTGGCAGTCCTTCCGCACCGGAGACGCCAATGTCTACCTCAAGACCCGCGACGGCAGCCGCTGGTCCGCCCCGATAGCCATCACGACGCACGAGGCCAACGATTGGGAGCCCGCAACTGCGCTGGACGGGCAAGACCGCCTCTTCGTCGTTTACGACAGCTATCGCCACGGGGACTACGACGTCATGTTGCGCGTGCTGGAGGGATCCGAACTGTCGCCGGAGTACCCCATCGCGGATTCGCCGGACTTCGAGGCGCGGGCAAGCGTAGCGATCGACGGCGACGGCCGGGCGTGGATCGCCTGGGACGACCAAGGCCCGAACTGGGCTCTGGACATGCCCAGTTGGAATCGCGCAAGCAAGACCGGCGACTGGGGAGAGCCGGCTCCGTGGAGCGTGGAAGGCTCGGTCGGTCGCTTGGTGAGCCTGCGCTACACCCAAAAGATCGGCGTGGCCGTGTTCGCGGGCGGGCAGCGCTGGACGCCGACCGGCTCCATCGAGGACGCGATGAGCGACCAATTCGCGCTCTCGTACGAGATTCCGCAGATCACGATCGACCCGTCGGGCACGCCCCGCCTGTTCCTGCGCCGCTGGGTGCCGCGCGACGATGACTCCGGCATGAAGGAGCGGCCGGGCGCCTGGAACGTCCACGCCATGACGTACGAAGGGAACAAGTGGTCTTCCCCCGAGATGCTGGAAGCCAGTTCCGGCAGCAACGACCAGCGCGTGGCCGTAGCGACCAGCGCACAGGGCAGGACTTGGGTCGCATACCCCGCCGACGACCGCTGGTCGCCCGGCGGACCGGTCACTTCACACTCGGGCAGAACGTTGGGGAAGATCCGGGTGGCGCCGATCGACCGGCACGAGCCCACGATTCCAGCCCTGGATCGGATGGCCGATTCCCCTGAAGAGCGCCCGTATGCGACCACCGCTTGGACCGATCGACGCCACACCATCGCAGCAGGGGAGAGGCGCTATTCACTGTATTGGGGAGACCTGCACCGTCATACGGAGATCAGCTCGGACGGCGGATTCGACGGCACGCTGTGGGATATGTATCGCTACGCCCTAGACGCGGCCGAACTCGACTTCATCGCTTCCACCGACCACTTCTACGGAGCTGCGGGCGAGCTCGGGGTAGACGATGCGCGCGGCTACGACTGGTGGCGGACCCAGAAGCTGGCGGATGCGTTCCATGTCCGCGACAGGTTCGCTCCGCTATTCGGATACGAGCGCTCGATTCGATGGCCGTACGGCCACCGCAACGTCATCAACCTTCAACGCGGCACCACGGCGATCGGACGGACTGTCCCGCGTGACCGCGAAAACCCTGACTCTCCGAGGGAGCCGGATGAGGTGCGCGTTTGGGAGAAGTTGCGCGGCCAAGACGCGATCACGATCCCGCACACCATCGCGGCGGGGGGCGGCACTGATTTCTCCTTCAACGACCCGGCTCTCGAACCGTTGCTCGAGATCTACCAGGGCTGCCGCATGAGCTACGAAGCGGCGGGCGCTCCGCGAGTCAACTCCAACGAGCGCTACGCGGACGGCTTCGCCCGCAGCGCTCTGGACAAGGGCTACAAGCTGGGCTTCATCGCTTCGTCCGACCATCGCTCCACGCACATCTCCTACGCGGCCGTCTACGCCGAAGAGCGCACCCGAGAGGGAATCTTCCGGGCTCTGCAGCAGCGCCACGCCTATGCGGCAACGGACAACATCGTGCTGGATGTCAGGGTCGGCGAGGCCATCATGGGCGACGTCACCGTGACACGAGACAAACCCGTCGTGAGGGTGGCGGTGCGCGGAACCGGATCGATCCACAACATCCAAATCATCAAGGACAACGCCTACGTATACTCGGCCAACCCCGGCCAGAGGATAGCGGCGTTCAGCTTCCGGGATGCAGACGCCGTTCCGGGAGAGAGCTACTACTACGTGAGAGTGCAGCAGGAGGACGGCCAAATGGCGTGGGCATCGCCGATCTGGGTGGACTACCGACCGCAGTGACGACCATCGCTGGCGGCGGGCCTCCGCCAACATAAACACCCCATCCCGTGGCTGGACAACTGCCGCTTGCGGCTCGCCTCGCGCGGCAAGCACACAGTCGAAGAGTTACACGAGTGAGAGCAGGCAGGAACTCAATCTGTCATTAACCATGAAAAACACTACTCCTGGTGAGGATTGTCATGGAAAAAATCCCGGGCAACCAGCTGCTGACCGCACTTCGAGACCTCGCCGGCATCGGCGGTTGGGGAAGCTTCGCGCCGTAGCTGCTACGTCGACAAGACCTTCTCACGTTGATTCCGCGACTTGCGGACATCGCCGCGCCAAAGAGCTTCAGCGCCTTCAGAATGCGCGGAACCGTCAGCACCATCTCGCCTGCGTCGCCGCTCCTTGCATGCGACCAATCCTGTCCGCATCCCGGGCCCGCGCCGCGCACTGCCTGTTTGACGGGCTAGACTGGGACGGCCCGCTCTCGGCGAGGCAAGGCTGATCCACCATGAGATTCAACACCCTGATCTGCGCACTTGCGCTGGGCTGCGCAGCGGTTAGCGCCGCAGGCCAAGATGTCGCCGTGCTAGTGGCCTATCATTCGCAGACGGGCAACACCGAGACAATGGCCAACGCACTGGCCGAGGGCGCCCGGAGCAACGGCGCCGAGGCCGTCGTCAAGAAGATCGGGGACATCACGCAATCGGATCTGGAGCAGGCCGACGGAGTAGCGCTGGGATCACCGGTGCACATGGGAGATGTCGCGGTCCCGATCCGCGAGGCCCTGGTGGACTGGGCCTACGGATTCGGGTTCTGGCGGAGCAAGGGACTCGCCAACAAGGCCTGCGCAGTCTTCGCCACGGGCGGTGCGCCATCGAACGGCAAGGAATTCACGATGCTCAGCATGGCCCTCGGGATGCTGCAGTACGGCATGGTGCTGGTCACGCCGCACGGCGGACTGGGAGCCTCGGCTACCACGGGCATTCCCGAGCACGAGAAAGGGGTCGGAGAGCACGAGATCGAGGAAGCTCGCGAACTTGGCGCACGCCTAGCTGAAGTCGCGCGCCGGCTCAAGGAATGAACCCTTGGGTGCGATCAGCGGTAGAAGCCTCCCACGGCGGCTCAGCGATGCGCTCCTCCTCATTCAGCTCCGTAGGGCCCGCCAGCGCACCTCCTTGCGCAGAGTGTGCCCGCCGGCGAAGCGATGCTGGCAACCGGACTACTGAACAGGCAGCGGCAACCTCATCAGCTCACGCTATCTCGCCACTATGCCTTTCTCTGTCGAGGCATCCGGCCTAGCACCAGCTAGCCCCTGCGATTATTTCGTGTGGCCCGACACTCAACCCGCTGCGGACGTTCCTGCACCTCGATCTGGGGGGTAGGGCGTCCAGACCCGACATCAGACTCTCCCATGGCCTACCTGCTCGCGCTTTGTTCAGCTGTGCTGTACGGCACCGCCGACTTCCTTGGCGGCCTTGCCTCGCAACGGACGCACGCCCTCGCTGTCGTCGTGAGGTCGCAGTGCATCGCCTTGGTGCTGCTGGTCCTCATGCTGCCGGTGCTGCCTGAGGCCACCGCGACAAGGAGCGATCTAGTCTGGGGCGGCGTGGCCGGGCTGGCCGTCAGTGTCGCACTTCCGCTGCTATATCAGGCACTGGCAGTGGGAAGAATGGCGGTCGTGGCTCCGACGACGGCCGTGTGCGCCGTGATGATTCCCGTCGTCACCGACCTGTGGCGAGGTGAACAGCTCACGCTTGTGACGATACTTGGTTTCGGGCTCGCGATTGTGGCCATCGTGCTGGTCGGCCAGCAGGAGGCGGAGGCCGCATCCGAGCCGGCGCCGACCCGAGCGATTCCGCCGGGTGTCGGGCTAGCGCTCGCTTCGGGCGTTGCGATCGGCCTGTTTTTTCTCGCCCTGGCCGAAACAGACGCCCGGGCAGGGATGTGGCCTCTCCTGGCGGTTCGAGTGGTCGCGGTGCTGGTGTTGGGGGCTGCGGCTCTAGTCAGCGGCCGGCCGCTGCGGATGGCGGCGCCAGTCGGCAGGATGGCCATGGCTACGGGCGCCTTCGACGTAGCCGCTAGTGCGTTGTACCTACTGGCCACCCGTTACGGGCCGCTCAGCATCGCCGTAACCCTGTCATCGTTGTACCCCGCGAGCACGGTGATCCTCGCGCGGGGTGTGCTGGGCGAGCGCCTCAATGGCTTGCAGGTTACCGGTGTCGCCTGCGCGCTCCTCGCAATCACGCTCATTGTCGGCGGCTCTTCCCTGCCGCAGTAGATCGACTAGCGCGACCCGCAGGGCTGGCTAGACGGGCAGCTACGGGACCGGGCTGCTCCTGGTCGTTCCTGAACTCCAACACCGCCATCGGTACGTCGATGAGCCAAGGAATCGCCTCCAAGCGCCGCCCGGTAGACGACGATGCCGTTTCTCAAGGCCGGCCAGGGCCGATTTTCGTCCGCGCACGACGGAATTGACGCGTTCAGCTGGCGGGCCGCGGACCGACGTTTTCGTACGCAAGCCTGCCCCTGGCGCGCAACTCGCCAGGCAGCAACGCTCCGTAGAGCGCGTTCACGACCGGCGTCGCGACATTGACTTCTCGTCCGTAGCGACACACCGCGCCAAGCTGCTCGTTGAGTTCAGACGTTTCGCCGCGCTCTAGGTCGCGATGCATTGAAGCGGTCGTTTCTGGCCGTAGGCGCTCGTAGCGACCGACCTGAGCCGCGACGTAGCCGTCAGGGATCTGCGCGCCGTGCGCTCTTGCGACCGCCGCGATCTCCTCGCCCGCGGCCAGCAGCAGCCCGCGCGTCTCCGGCACGCCCAGCACCACGCCCAGCGGAGCGCGCGCCACGGCACCTACCGAGCCCATCGAGCACACCATCAATAACTTCATCCACATCGCTGTCCAGATGTCGTCGGACGCATCGATAGACATCCCCGGCACGTCCGCAAGCGCATCGACAACCCGGGTCACCCGCTCCGAATGCCCCCCGTCCAGCTCGCCGCAGGTAATCGAGGGGTGGAGCGCAAAATGCTGGATCTCGCCAAGCGCGACGCGCTCGGCAAAGATCCGGCTCAGGCCGCCCAAGACCGATCGCTCCCCCAGCACGCTTCGCAGGGCCGCGGGCGCGTCAACTCCGTTCTGCAGCGGTATGGCCACGCTGGATGGACCTAGCAGCGGGCGCGTGGCCTCGGCCGCTGTGCGCACATGTTCCACCTTGCACGCGAACAACAGCGCGTCAGGCGAGGGGGCGTCGCTGCCAGCCACAATCACATCCGGGTGTGGCAGGTGGACATCGCCTTGGGGGCTCCGCACGCGCAGTCCCTTTGCGCGGACAACGCGAGCGCTCTCCTCCCGCAGCAGGAATGACACGTCCAGGCCGGCCGATGCCAAGCGAGCTCCGAAATAGCCTCCAACGGCCCCGGCGCCAACCATTACGATCTTCACGGCTTAATGATCCCAGAATCGCGCTGCAGGGCACGGTGACTCATCCCGCCGCAGGGTCGTGGATGTCAGTTCTGGAGCTTCGTTCGACGGGCGCCAACGGCCCGTCGATTGTGTTCCCCATGCTTGCCCGACGCCGACTAGGGGTGATGGTGTGAATGACAAACAATTGCACACATCTGGAGGGAGATCCGCCGCGGGCTGCGCGGCGGGGGCACCAACCACTAGCTGGCTGGGCCGCCGGGCAACCAGGCCGCCGCCGAGCTATCCGGACCCAGCGCGTCTTGGTGGATCCATGCGGACTTGCGGTACGCCTCCCTGCGCTGCAGAACTCGTAGAATCCGCACTATGCCGGCTTCCCGGTGGAACCGAACGCGCCATTCACCTACCCTCGGCCGAAAATACGGCTGCTCGCCTCCTTGCAGCCGTTTTACGTTTCCGGATCCGTCCTGAGCGAATCGCGCCACGGCACGGCGAATCCTATCAGAATCTCGTTTCGCTAGCTTCGCAAGGTCGGACTCCGCCTTGGAGGTCCACTCGACCCCCAGCATGGAATCGAGATCATTCAAGGCCAAGTTCCCGCATCACCTGTTCATGAGGAATGCCCTTTCCGCCGTTCTGTTTGAGCCATTCCTCTGCCTCGGCCACCGCTAGCCTCTCTTCTTCCGTTTCCGGCTCGTCATCCCATGGGGCGTTGCGAAGAACAGCCCCTAGGCGATCTGGATACGTGGCCAGAAACTCTTTCAAGCCGACAAGTTCGTCCGCGGTCATGCGATCGATCTCCTCATGAAGCGCCGCCCGGATCTCAGCCATCTGCCCTTGTGTCATCTGGCCTTCCTCCGACGCGCTCGCTGATCTTGGTGTAAGACGTTCGATGCACTCTGCATGTCGTTTGGTGGTCGTCGGTTGATCCGTCTAATCGCATCCTACCAACGACCATCACGCTGCGGGCTCTGACCTCGGTCCATCGCGAGCCACGTGAGCGAGCCACGCGCACCCACGCGTCGAGTGGCGAGTGTTCCACCTCGATACCATCCATCGGACTGGGAGATGGGTCCCCAGTCGCGAGTACCGCCGCCAATTGTGGCGGGTATACTCAGGGATAGACGCCTCCGTGCTGGGAGGTGGTGTAACGGTAACACGGCAGACTCTGGATCTGTTTATCGGGGTTCGAATCCCTGCCTCCCAGCCAACTCTTCGAAGCCAGGGACATACGGTGTCCCGCCGGAGGCGCCAAGGCGCTCGGAGACAAGTCGGTTCCTGAGGAGTGCGGCTCGGACAGCGAGGGGCCTCAGCGCGGCTCCGTGACGGTCAGTGTTGTGTCGATCTCGGGCTTCTCCAGGGTCTGGACGCTGCCGCTCGGCCACCTGATCTCGACCGCGCTCACCCCGGCACTGGTGCCGAGTCCGAAATGCACGCGGCTGTCGGACGAACTCGCGTAGCCGACCGCCGTGGTCGCTTGGTTGTATTGGATTCGTCCGGACTCTTCTACCAGCCGCACCCGCGCGCCGATGCCGTCGCGGTTGCTGGCCGTTCCCGCCAAGTCTAGGGCCAGCCAGTGCCCTCCCCCGGACTCGTTGAATAGGACGGGAGCATTCGTGCCGATCGCCGAGATGGCTACGTCCACTCGCCCGTCATTGTCCAAGTCTCCAAACGCGGCCCCCCTGTGGGCCGCCGATTCCTGCATGGCCGGACCCGCCTGCGGCCCGACATCCCTATAGGTGCCGTCACCCAGGTTCTGAAACACAGCATTTGGCAGCCGATACGAGACACTGCGGTACAGTTCGACGTTCTCGCTGACGTGGGCATTGGCGCTGAAGATGTCCTTGTCGCCATCGTTGTCGAAGTCAAACGCGCCGACGCTCCAGCCGGACATCGTGAAAGATTCCAGCCCGATCTTGCTCGGATATGTCGCGTCGACAAACCCGCCGCCGCGGTTGAGAAACAGCGGAAACGTCTCGTTGGTCAGGGCCGTGACCGTGACGTCCGGCAAGCCGTCGCCGCTCAAGTCACGGAAGTCCAAGCCCATGCTGGAGACCGGGATGCCGTCCCCGGTGAACGCTACTCCCGCTTGGACCCCGACCTCCTCGAAGCGCTCCCCGCCTACGTTCCGGAACAGGAAGTTCCGCACGGAGTCATTGGTCACGAAGACATCTTGGAAGCCATCGCCGTCGTAGTCAGCTGCGGCGGCACTCATTCCCTTGCCGATGTGCGCCGAGATCCCGGTCGCTGCGCTCACGTCCTCGAATGTGCCGTCCGCCTTGTTCCGATACAGGACATTCGGCAAGCCTTCGTAGTGGGCCGGCGAACAGGAGAGCCGGCGCCCCGGGTCTCCGCAAACGCGGTTGTTGTCCCAGGTCCAGTCCAGGTAGTTGACCACGAACAAGTCGAGGTGGCCGTCGTTGTCGTAGTCGAGCCAGGCGGCCGCCACGGACCATGGCTTCGCCGGCGGACCGCCTGTTCCGACTCCGGCGCTCTCCGTGACGTCCTCAAAGCGGCAGGAGCCGAGATTGCGATACAGGATGTTTCGGTTCACGCCCGTCACATACAAGTCGGCCCGGCCGTCGTTGTCGTAGTCGCCGGCCGCAGCACCCATGCTGTACCCGTTGCCGGCGACACCCGCGCCCTGCGTGACATCCTCGAACGCGCGGCCGCCCAGGTTGCGATAGAGACGGTTGTGGAAGGATGGGTCGGACTTCTCCAAGTCCGGGAAGCGCGCGCCATTCGTGAAGTAGATGTCCAGCAGGCCATCGGAGTCGCAATCGAGCAGGGCGACTCCCCCCAATGTGGAGTCCGGCATTGGCTTGTCATCGGTGGTGCCGTTGTTGAGCACGAAGTCGACGCCGGAAGCAGCCGTTTCGAAACGGATCGGCGTCGCTTGGTCAGCAGCGGTGCCAGCCGGCTCGGGTGGACGGTCGCGCAGCCAGATCCAAGCGCCAAACCCGAGCAGCAGGACCGCTCCGCTCAGAATTGCGAGCCGCCCTCTGGAGGAAGCCCGTGGCTGCGCCGCCGGCACTCGCGGAGCCGCCCGCCGGGCCTTGCGGGCCTGTGGACTGCGCCTGTTCTTGCTCACGGGTCACGCTCGCGCCAAAGCACGCAGTGCACTCACGGAATGGCGTCCTGTCAGCCGAGGACGCGCTGAAAAGCAGGCTTGGACCGCCTGCGAGCGTTACGCTCTAATCGCGATCAGTTTATCAGACCGCGACTCGCCCAAGGGAGCGGACCTCAGTTGCCCTCAGGCGCCTCGGCCGCCTCTTCCCGCACGTGCAGGACTTGATTGGCAGCGACGCCTCGAATCGCCGTAGTGACGCCCGACGGCCACTCAACCGTAACCAGTTCGACTTCAGAAGCAGATCCGAGACCGAAATGGACCGGCCCGGCACTAGCCGAGGCGTACCCAACGCTCGTGGTGGCGTGGTTGAACTGCATGCCATCAGCCGTCTCGACGCGCACCACCGCCCCGATTCCGTCGCGATTAGAACTCGTGCCCTCCAGATCCACGGCAAGCCAGCCGGCAGACGTGTCGCTGTCGTTGATCCAGATCTCCGAAGGATCGCCGAGGGCGGTCACGGCGAGGTCCAGCTTTCCGTCGCCGTTGAGGTCGCCAACCGCCGCGCCGCGATGTCGTCTCGGAGGCACGGCGTCGAATCCGGCTTCTTCTGTGAGAGCTACGTATCCACGCTCGCCTGCGTTGCGAAAGACGCTGTTGTGCTGGCGGATCTGGACGCCTTCATGGAGCGGGTGGACTTGCACGTCGCCGCGAGAGAAGAAGATGTCCTTGCGAGCGTCGTTGTCGAAGTCGGCAATGATCGCACTATACCCGGCCATGTCGCGAGTCTGCCCGGCGATACCGCTTGCCCCGGTGATGTCGACAAAGTACCCATCGGGGGTGTTCCGCATCAGCGGGAATGTCTCGCCCGGCAAGGCCGCGTAGACCACCTCGGCCAGGCCGTCCCCGTCGATGTCGCGGGCATCCAGGCCCATGCCGGACACGTCCCGGCCGTGCTCAGGCAGAGCGATGGTGGCCTCGAACGCAGTCTCTTCGAATCGCCCCTCGCCCGTGTTGCTGAACAGGAAGTTAGGGAGCTTGTCATTGGTCACGAAGACATCGGGGAATCCGTTGCCATCGAAGTCGGCGACGGCCGCGCCCATGCCCTTGCCCACGTGGGCGCGAATCCCGGCAGACGCCGACACGTCCGCGAATGTGCCATCTCCGCGGTTGCGGTAGAGGCGGTTCGGCGTCCCTGTGTAGTACTTGGGGTGGCAGTAGTCACGCGGACCCGCCGTGTCGCAGACCGGGTCGGCCCCGTCGTTCCAGCTCAGGTAGTTGACCACGAACAGGTCCAGCAAACCGTCCGCGTCGTAGTCGAACCATGCGCCTGCAACAGCCCAGAGCTCGCCGAAGTCGGGATCTGCCGAACTGAGACCGGCCGTCTCTGCGATGTCCACGAATCCATCAGCGCCATCGTTGCGATACAGCGTGTTGCCGTGCAGGCCGCCGACGAACAGGTCTTGGTCCCCATCGTTGTCGTAGTCGGCCACGGCGGCGCCGAAGTCAAACCGCTTCCCGGCCAGCCCGACCGCATTCGTGACATCGGTGAACTCCGCACTGCCGTCGTTCTCGAACAGCCGATTGCTGAAGCGGTCGCTGGTCTTGCGGTTCCCGGGCAGCTCGGCACCATTGGCGAAATACAGGTCCAAATCGCCATCGCCGTCGTAGTCGAAAAGCGCGACACCGCCGGCCATGGTCTCCGGTGCGTAGCGGTTCTCCGACTGGGCGTTCTCCAGCCTGAAGGAACTCGCTTGGTGGTCGAAGTGGATTTGGGTCCCGGCCGGCGGCGCCGCCAAAGCCACCAACAGCGGCCACGGTCTCATCATGCTAGTCGGGGGCGTTGTCCAGCGCGATGTAGAGCGCCTTGGTTGCGTCTACGTCCCCCGGCGCCATCCTCAGGACCTTGCGCAGCCGGGCCTTGGCCTCGACCCAGCGGTCCAGCCGGCAAAGTGCAAGCGCCGCGTTGCGATGGAACCCGACCTCGTCCGGCGCGATCGCCGCAGCTGCTTCGTAGCGCCGCAACGCCAATTCGACATTTCCGCCTGCCTCGGCCTGCAGGCCTTCGTTGTTGAGCTGGCCTGCTTCGTTGATTCGCGCTTCTTCCAGCGCCCGGTCGGACCCAGACGCGGCGATGCTACCAAGCACTCGGCGTGCCTCATCGGCCTGGCCCGAGGCGCGCAGCGCCCGGCCGAGCGCGTATTGTGCCGCGCGGCCCCCCGGATCTAGGCCTGTCGCCCGCCGCAGGACGCGAGCGGCGGCCGCCGGATCGCCGTCGCGCAAGAGCTGCTGGCCATGGGCGAATTGCGCCTCGGCGCTCTCGGGCAGCAGCTCTGCCGCTTTTTCGAGAACCGGTCCGGCGCTCGCGTCGTCAGGATCTTCAGCAAGAATGCGACCCCACTCCAGGTACGCGGGGCCATGGTCGGGCTGCAGCTCGGTCGCCGCCTTGAAGTCCTCCGCGGCCAGCGCGACGCGGTCGAACTGTTGACGGGCCTTGCCCCGAAAGAAGTGCAAGCGAGCCTTCGTGGGCGCGTCTTGCGCGTGCTCGAGCGCCGTTCCAAAGTGCAGGACGGCCTCGGTAAGGCTGCCCTCGAGCGCGAGGGAGAGCGCCAGCCCTTCGTGGGCTGGCCCCAGCCGACCGTCCAGATCTAGGGCGGCTCGAAACGATCCTTGGGCGCGGCGGTTCTCTCCGAACTGGGCCAGAGCCTGCGCCAGCGCCAAGTGATTCGCCGGGTTGGCCGGCTGCAGGCGCGCGGCCGCGGTGAGAGCTTCAAGCGCCCCAGAGCGCCTGCCCAACAGCGACAGCGCCACGCCCAGCAGCCGCTGGGCGTCGGGATTGTCAGGGTCTGCGGCCACTACGGGCTCGAGCGTCTCCGCCGCACTTTGCGGAGAGCCGCTGACCAAGGCGTCGGTGGCTTTGACCAGAGGATCCGGGACGTCCGCGCCAAGCAGGGATCCCAATATGACCAACGCCGCCAAC
Organism: Bryobacterales bacterium; assembly: GCA_022823865.1. Lineage (GTDB taxonomy): Bacteria > Acidobacteriota > Terriglobia > Bryobacterales > UBA6623 > VXMF01. Next base: position 4,435 of record JAJEHF010000015.1, on the reverse strand, counting down.
CCGCTCAGCCGAAGCTGCGGCGGTGTCCATGGGATGCGGCAGTCGATAGCCAATCTGCCCATAGTTTACAATCACATCCACGCTGTTACGTTTCCGGGCGACCGCTCGCCGGCGCATTGGTGGGGTACGACGCGGAGAGGACAGGCCGTGACCTCGCTACGTCTCGCCATGACGGTCTCAGGTCCCAAAGCCATGGCCGGTTCGCGAGACGCGCCTGCCGGCATCGCTCGGCGCGTCCGCGGCTTACCGGTACCCCTGCGGATCGCCCTGGTGGCGCTGGTTGCGTTCGTCTATCCCGCCCCGTCCCAGATCGTTGATACCGCCCTTTTCCGCGAAGATAACACGCGCTTCACCGTGCTGGACCAAGCCGAGAGCGAGCCCGAGCGCCGGGCCCTCAGGGCACTGCTCGAAGAGTCCGACCTGCTTACGAAGCACTCCCTCGCGGAAAAGTTCCTGGGCACCTTCCCTGCCTCGCCCTTGCTCGCGGCCGTGTACGACATCGCGGCCAAGACTGCCATCGACCTTGGCGAACTTGACGGAGGCATCGCGCATGCCGAGGCGTCCCTTCAGATCCTGCCCGAGAACCCGCTGCTGCTGGTCGCGTTGGCCGATGCGCGCGCGGCGAAACAGCAATTCGACCAAGCCGTGGCAAGGGCACGCGAGGCGCTCCGGCACCTTGACCGCTTCGACAAGCCTTCGCAGTTCAGCACCTCTGCATGGGCGGCGCTGGAGCCCAAGCTCAGGGGATCATGCCACCTGATCCTGGGCCGGGCCGCCCTGACACGGTCATTTCAAGAGACAGACCCGGCGAAGGCTCGCCAGATCGCGAACGCCATCGAGCGACTGACCCGTGCGCGTTCCCTCGACCGCGCCAATCCCCAAGCCGCGTACTTGCTGGGGATTGCCCACGGGCTGGCGCGGCAGCGAGCCAAGTCCGAGAGCAACCTGGCTGACGCCTACCGGCTGGGAGGGCCGTTGCGGGAGCGGGCGCAGCAGGAGCTGGAGAAGTCGTATCGGACGCTGCCGGCAGACAGCCGCGGCTCGTTCGAGCATTTCGTGGCCGGGATCCCTTCCGCGCAGATCCAAGTCGAGCCCGCCAAGCGCGACGAACCGTCCCGCCAGGCTGCGAGCTATGCCGGGTCCTACTCCTGCCGCGACTGCCACGCTGCCATCTTCGATTCTTGGAAGCAGACCGGCATGGCGCGAATGTTCCGCGAGTTCGATCCGGCCAACGTTCTCGGCGACTTCGAGTCGCAGTCCGAGTTCAAGACCGAAGACGGTGTCACGGTCGGACGGGTGGGCACGCTCCGGGACCGGCCGTACATGGAGTTCCGCGACGAGCAGCGCCAGTGGCAGCGCCACCTAGTGGACTACACCATCGGCTCGAAGTGGCAGCAGGCGTACGCCACAAGGCTGCCGGACGGCCGCATCCAGGTCTTTCCCGTCCAGTACAACCTGCTGCAACGGCGCTGGCTCAACTTCTGGAGCGTGATCGATCCGCCAGGCACCGAGCGCTCTCGCCTGGGCGAGTTTCACCGCATGAGCCGGGCCACCAACTACCAGCTCAACTGCGCCAGCTGCCACACCAGCCAGCTCTCGACGTCCAAGGCCCGCCGTCCCACGGACTTCGTCCAGCGCGAGTCAGGCGTCAACTGCGAGATGTGCCACGGTCCGTCAGCGGATCACGTTGCCGCGGCACGGGCCGGCCAGCCCCTGCGCGAGGCGTCAAACGGCACGCCCTTGCGTCTTGCTGGCCTTGACGCAGAAGAGCATGTCGCCCTTTGCGGACGCTGCCACATGCAGTCCAACCTGTTCGACCTGGGGCCCCGGGGGGAGGTCAACTTCACGGGACGCTCCGGCACCTTCTTCCCGCCTTATAAGGGGCGGCCCATCAACGAGTTCTCGCACAAGGCGTTCCATCGCGACGGCCGCTTCCGGGAGACTACCTTCATCGGCGAATCCTTCGTGCGCTCGGCCTGCTTCCGCATCGGCGGCGCTCACTGCGGCAGCTGTCACGATCCGCATCCGGCCGAGCCGGAGGCGAATCCGAAATCGCTCAAGTTCTTGAACGAGCCTGACCGCATGTGCCTGCAGTGCCACCGCGAGTACGCGGCGAAGGGTGCGGAGCATACCATGCACGCGCCCGAATCGGCCGGCAGCCGCTGCGCGTCGTGCCACATGCCGAAGATCATGCACGCGCTCATGTTCGAAGCGTCGACACACCGTATCGACGACATCCCGGACGCCGAAGCGACCATCCGCTTCGGACAGGACAAGAGCCCCAACGCTTGCCTGCTCTGCCACGACGATCGCAACGCGCAGTGGGCGCAGCGCCACTTGGCAAGCTGGCCCGGCAGCGGCAATTAGGCTGCGCTCGCGGCCCCTACATGAGCATGCGGCCCGCCGTGAAGGCGGGCCGCGGTGGTCCGCGCCAGGCGCGGCAATTTTCCAGCGGCGCCCGGCTCGGGCCGGGCGCCGCCGCATTCAGAATATGAACTTTAAGCCGAACTGGAACACCCTCGGCCTGGTCCCGCCCGCCAAGCTGGCGATTCGGCCGAAGTTAGGATTGCCCAAGACGGTGTTCGGCGCACCCAAGTTCTGAATGTTGAACGCGTTGAAGGTCTCGATGCGGAGTTCGACGCTGTAGTCTTCACCGATCCGAACCCGCTTGAACAGCGAGATATCGATGTTCTGTACCGCCGGCGTATAGAGCACGTTCTTGCCGACATCGCCGTAAGCGAGTATCGGGGTATCGAACGCGCCGGTGTTGAACCAGCGCGCCTCGGTCTGCGCGCCGGAGTAGGGGTCGCCGACGAGGTTCGGGCGGGCGTAGTTCCACCACGCCACTTCGTTGCCGATGTTGGCCACGTCGCCGGTGACCGACAGGTTGGCCGGCTGGCCCGAGCGGAACTGCGCGATGGTGTTGAGCTGCCAGCCGCCCAGCACCTGCGACATCGGCCCGCTGCTGAGCAGGCTCTTGCCAGGTCCGAAGGGCAGCTCCCAAACTGCCGCGATCGACACGAAGTGCGGGATGTTGTAGCCTGACGGCCCCTTGTTGTCCAGCGGTTCGTAGTAGTTCTGCACTGCCGAACTCCCGCCAATGCCGTTCTCGGCGCCGAACCAGCCGCTCTGCGTGTCGAGCGACTTCGACCAGGTATAGCTGATCAGCGCTTGGAACCCGTTGGTGAATCGCCGGTTGAGCTTCATCTGCAGCGAGTCGTACCAGCCTTGGCCATTGAAGTTCCCGTAGAACATGGTCGTCTGGTACGGATACGGGCGCCGCTGGCGAACCTCCTCCGGCGAGCCCGGCCCGGACGTGGTCGCGGTGTTCGCCGCGCCGTTGTGCTCGAGCCGCTTGGTGCGGCTGCCGACATAGGCGATCGAGAATGTCAAGTTGTTCTTCAGCTGTTCCTGGATCTCCACGTTCCACTGGTGCGAATAGGCGGGCTTGGTGCGCGGGTTCGCGTACCAACCCGCGCTGCCGAACGGCGACGGATCGGGCAGCGGCGCGCCGCCGAGCTGGTTCGCCCGGCCCACGCTCGTGAGCGGCTCGCCGATCGCGTTGTACGCGGGCTGCGCGAACTGCTTGTCCGGCCACGTCCCGATCGACTGCTGGAACCCCTGCATGACGCCCGTCAAGCTGTCGTAGTTCACGCCGTAGCCGGCGCGCAGCACCGTCGTGTCGCGCAGGCGCCAGGCGACGCCGACACGCGGCTGGTAGCCGTCGTGCGCAGGCTCGTACATGTTCGGATCATTGGCCAGCCTGATGTGCTGGCCATTCGGCAGGTCGGCGAGGTTGCCGCTGCCGGGTATGCATGGCGCGATGCCGACCTGGGAGCAGGGGCCCGGCAGCACGCCACCGCCGATCAGCCAATCCCCGGTGTCCCAATCGAAACCGTTCTGCATTCCACGGTTCATCCTGCCCACCCAGTAGGTGTCATAGCGCAAGCCGATATTGACCGTCAGCCTGCTGCTGGCCTTCCACTCGTCTTGCACGTACAGGCCCAGCGTCGGCCACGTGACGTTGTAGTTCTGGTTGCGAATCGTGTACTGCGCGGGAAAGCCGAGCAGAGCCGAGGCAACCGAGTTGCCCGTTGTTCCGGGATTGAGCGGATCGGCCGTCTGGGCGTTGTTGAACGGAACGCTATGCTGCGTTGTGAGCGCGTCGCGCTCTTGGCCGATATACATTCCGCCGAACTTGATGTTGTGGTTGCCCGTGATCCAGCTAACGCCTTCGCTGACCATCCACTGCCAGTCCGTCTCCGGGCGCGGTGTGTTGACCCCCGGGCCGCCGTAAGGGCTCTCGCCAAAACAAGTTCGTTGTTTTGTGTTTGCATTTTGGTATCCTAGGGGGGCATGGGTGATGCGGTGCAAAGCATCCGGAGCCGGTACGAAGCCTTGCGGCCTGTGCTAGACGAGAGAAGCCGTCGAGTCT
>JAJEHF010000007.1 GCA_022823865.1 Bryobacterales bacterium | reverse complement strand
CTAGAGATGATGCTAGCACCGTGCCACTGCGGTCTGAGCGGGGCGCCCGCTGTGCCGCGAACTCAGCCTGTCACCACACACGACTTGGCATGCCTCCTAGGCCCGCCTGCTGAGCCCGTCCGTAGCGTTCCGGCGCGAGTGCGGCAACGCCCCTTGCAGCGGGCGCTGCAACACTTCGCTCGGAAGATCGAGCGCCTCTGAGAAGGCGAGTCAATCTCACCGGAAACTTGACTCGCTTGTAAACGTTACGCTTAGACAAGGAATCTAGTGCGCCCACAGCTTCGGCGGAGCGAAGCCGGGTTTCCGGTGGGCCGGGCCGTGCGCTAGTACCGCGAGACGCGGTTGGGCCCGACATCCGTCGCTGTGGCCAGCGCGTCGAAATTCATAACCATGTGATCGTGACGCACCTGCGCTAGGCGCGGGTCGTCCCAGAGATTGTCAAACTCGCCCGGATCGGCTTCTAGGTCGAAGAGCTCGCCCAAGCCGTGACCGTGGTAGGTGACCTGCTTGAAGCGCTCGCTGCGCACCATCGTGCCGAAGCTCTGCACTCCCGCCAAGGCGCGGTAGTACTCGCTGCGCACGAACTCTCGGTGATGTCCGGGTGCTGCCTTGCCTTCCAGCACGGAAGCCAGCGACTTGCCGTGCATCGTGCTCGGCACGCTGAGCCCGGCCGCCTCCAGCAGCGTCGGAGCGAGATCCGTCAGTTCCACCAGCGCTTCGCTGCGCAGCCCTTGCCGGAAACGCCCCGGCCACGAAATCACGAGCGGGACGTGCACCAAGCTCTCGTAGAAGCGGCAGCCCTTCAGCAAGAGGCCGTGATCTCCGAGCGTCTCGCCGTGGTCGCTGGTGAAGATGACCATCGTGTTGGCCAGTTGGCCGCTGTCCTGCAAGGCGTCCAGCATTCTGCCAACGTTGTGATCGATCAGTTCGATCATGGCGAAGTATTTCGCTTGGTACGACCTTGCGTTGAAGTCCTCCGGCCACCGCGCCGGTGTCTGGAAGTTGACAGCCTCGAGCCGTTGCTGGGCCTCCAGATCCGACTCGCGGAACAGCGGGCCGGGCATGTCCGCTGCAGGGTAGTGCTCCAGCCACTCCTGTGGCGGGTCGAACGGCGAGTGCGGGTCGAAGCAGTTCAGGCTGAACAGCCAAGGCCCGGAGCGCTCTTCGCGCATGAAGTCGATGGCTCGGTCGGCGCACCAGGTAGTTTGGTGAAACTCGCTGGGAATGTAGCCGAGCCGCCCGTAAATCGAATCGTAGTCCTTGCCCAGCGAGCGCAGCCACTCGATATAGGCGTGCCCCTCGGGCCAGTCGTCGCTGGGATGATGGCTCCAGTCAAACACTCGGTATCCGTCATCAACGCGCGGCTCGATCCGGCCTTGTGCGCCGGAGAGGTGAAACTTGCCGGCCAGGGCGCAGTCGTATCCGGCGTCAGCGAGCGACTTGGTGACCAAGGGCGCTGCGTCGTCCCAGGTCTCGTTCCCGTTCATGCAGCCATGCACGGCAGATGGATACATGCCGGTCAGGAAGCTCGCCCGGCTGGGCGTGCAGATCGGAGATTGGCAATATGCGTTCTCGAACGCGACGCCGCTCGCGACCAAGCGGTCGATGTGCGGAGTGCGGACGTGCCCGTTTCCGAGAGAGCGGATCGTGTCCCAGCGCTGTTGGTCGGTGCATATCCAAAGGATGTTGGGGCGGCTGTCTGCGGAACGGGCCTCGGGGCTGGCCAAGGCGGCCCCGCTGGCGCCCAGAAAGCCCCTTCTGGTGACGGTGGAACCCATAGTGCCCGAAATTATGGCATTAGAGGCGCGCCAAGCGGCAACTGGCTGGCAAGCACAGAGCGCAGTCAGAGTCCTTTCCAATCCACAGATGAGCATGAAGAGGGGCCGCGGAGAGGAACTGGGGAGAAGGCGATTATAGCGGTAGGGGGGAAGGGGTCGCAGGAGAAGGGGAACCCCTTCCCCCGTGCTAGGGGCACAGGGCAGGCAGGGGCGCGGGAGGCGAAGGGGGCCGGTGGGCTAGCCCACCGGCCAGTTTCTGGGCTCATACAGTTATCCCCCTGGAATTCCCGGTTTCCAATCCGAAATGAGCATGAACGGCCCACTCCTCAGGCTGCGCTAGCGGCCTCGCCCCGGATCACTCGGAAGAGCTCGTCGCGGGCCGCGTTGAGGCGCCGGGCCGCCTCGTTGTCGCTGTACTGGCAGGCCTGCTTGTCTAGCTGGGCGAAGTCGATCCCGTCGCGCAGGAAGCGCTCCGCGCCCGGCAGCGATTTCAGTTTCTCGTACGGCGTCATGATGTCCTGCCGGCGGTAGCGCTTGCGCAGCTTGCCCTTGGCATCCACCTGCTCGCAGGGGAAGTAGCACGGGCGGTGGTAGTTCAGGTACGGCGTGAGCACGTCCCGGTTGAACGCGTTGAGCCGCTCGGCGTGCCGCCCGGCGATGTGCCCGTAGCCGAGTTGCTTGCGGACCACGGTGCCGTTCTTCGACTCCGCCAGCGCGTTGTCGTTGCAGTGCCGCGGGCGCGACTTGGTGAACTCCTGCACGCGCAGCTTCTCCAGCA
>JAJEHF010000223.1 GCA_022823865.1 Bryobacterales bacterium | reverse complement strand
ACCGGCGTGAAGACGAACTCGAACCGGTTGGTGGTCGTGGCTAGATACGCCCGCGTCTCCTTCGACACGTGCGCCGAATGGTTGTCCAGCACCAGCCGGATGCGCGCTCCGGACGGATACGCCTCGTCCAGCTGGCGCAGGAATGCGACGAACTCGCGGCTGCGGTGCCGCTCCACCACAGCCCGGTGGATGTGCCCCGTCCCCAGGTCTAGGCCCGCCATCAGCGTCAGCGTTCCCAGCCGCTTGTACTCGTAGTCGCGCCCCGTGCCGCGGTGCTTGCCGGGCTCGGGCGGCAAGTCGGCGGCGACCCCGCCGATTGCCTGGATGCCGGGCTTCTCATCGTAGGAGACGAACACCGTGCACGGCGCTTGCGAGCCTTGGCCGGACTGCGCGCCGGCCTCTCCACGCTTCCGCACCAACTCCACAAGCTTATACACCACAAGCACTTGGGCCATCTTCTCGTCGAATTCCGGATCGCGCTTCTCCAGATAGTACTCGATCTTGTGCGGCCGCAACTGACAGCCCGTTAGGATCTTCGACACCGTCCCCCGGGCCAGTTGCGCCAGGCTCGGATGCCCGGCCTGCTCGCAGTGCTCGCGCACGTGCCGGGCCAGCAGCCGGGTCGTCCACAACTCCTCTGGATACCCCAGAGCCTTCGGCTTGACGCAGGCCAGCGACACCACCCAGGCCCGGGCCTCTGCTGTGATCCGCCCCGGACGGCCCTTGCGCGGCAAGTCGGCTAGCGCCGCCACAGCCCCCAATTGCAGCCCTTTGTCAATGCAGCGCTCCACTTTGGGACGGTTCGTGCCCAGTTGCCGCGCGATCGCCGACACGCTGCTGCCGTCGGCATAGGCGAGCAGGATCCGCGCTCGCTCCACGCGCTGCACGGATTCGGAGCGCGTGCGCACGACCGCTTCGAGCATCGACCGCATCTCGTCGCTGAGCGCGAGGCAGGCTCGTCGGCTGGGGAAGGGCACCGGAACTCCGCCGGAGCCACCGGGCTCCGACGCTACGAGCATAAAACATTTCAGCGCCTAATTGCAATGTTATTTTGGAATCGACCTACTACAGATGCGTGGCCGGCGGCTGCGGCGAGCATCAGCGGAGTGTTCCGCTCGGCGTCACGGCCATTGACTTGGGCTCCCGCGCTCACTAATCCCGCTACTCTGTCAGCCCGCCCGGTGGCAGCGACGATCCGCAACAATTCATCTAGGTCCTCGCCCGCCCCGGCGCTCTCGAGCAGCAATGCCGCTTGGTCATGGCCGGCCAAGGCGGCATGCACCAAGGCGGTTCTGCCGCGCTCGTCAGACTTGCCGGCTTCCGCACCATGGTCCAGAAGGAATCGAATCGCATCAGTCTGTCCGCTAGCCGCGGCGAGCATGAGCGCCGTCCTGCCGTCGTGCATCGTGGCCCTCACCTCGGCACCCGCCGTCGTGAGCATTTCGAGGACAGCTACATCCCCCCTGCTGGCCGCGAGTAGCAATGCGGTGCGTCCGTCGATCGACGGTAGGTTCAAGTCAGCGTCGCCGGCCAGCAGGGTCCGGAGCATCGTGAGGTCCCCTGATGAAACAGCAACCATGATCGCCGTGCTGCCGTCGTCAGCTTGGGCGTCGATGTCGGCACCGGCTGCGAGCAGGATCCGGACCATCGTCGGCAATCCCTTGGAGACGGCAAGGATTAGCGGCGTCCGACCGCCTTCGCCGCGGGCGTTGAGATCCGCTCCTGCCGCCAGAAGACTCTCCACAACGGCTGTCTGGCCTTCCCATGCGGCCATCAGCAGGGCTGTCCAGCCGACGGGGCTGGCCAAGGCAATGTCGGCACCCGCTGCCAGCAGCGCTTCTGCGATCCCAAGATGGCCTTCTGTTGAAGCGAGCATAAGGGCGGAAACCCCGCCTTCCTCCAACGTTCCGCTCTGGACCGCGACGGGTGCCCCTGGCATGCTCTGGCGGTTGATGTCGGCGTCTCTCGCAAGCAGTGAGCGAACCACCCCTAGGTGGCCGTGCAGGGATGCGATCATCAGGGCTGTCACGCCCCGGCTATCGCTGGTATCGGGGTCAGCGCCGCCTGACAGTGCGGCCTCGGCCTCTTCGCCCCCCCCGACTCGCGCGGCGAAGAGAAGGTCTTCGCTCGGCGTGGAAGCCGCTCCCCGGCGCTTGAGCTCCTGCACGACGTCGATGTGCCCCAGCAGAGCCGCTTGGACAAGAGCCGACTCCTTGAGATCATCGACGGCGTCAATTTCAGAACCGTGCTCTAGCAATAACCGCACGATCTCCGTGTTCCCGCTCGACGCAGCGAACATGAGGGCGGTACGGCCATCGATCGATCTCGCTGCCGTCGTCGCGCCTGCCCTCAGTAGCGCAGTTACGACGGGAGTCGCGCCCCTAGCTGCCGCGAGCATCAGGGCGGTCACGCGCCCCACTGGGATTTCCATGCCGGCGGCGGCGACACTCGCCCCTTCTGCGCCTCGGGCGTCGAGGTTCGCACCTGCCCCTATCAGCGCTTCAACCACGCTGGAATGCCCCCGGAACGCGGCGGCCATCAGGGGCGTTTGCCCGGAGTCGTCAGCGTGGCCCAGATTGGCGCCGGCTTCGACCAGCGCCTCGGTCACTGGCTCGTGGCCAGTAGCCGCCGCGATCAGAAGGGCGGTCTGCCCTGCGTCGTTTCGGATGTCAATATCTGCGGATTCCAAGAGTGCCCGGACTGCACCGAGCCGGACTTCCGCGACTGCCAGCATGAGAGCTGTTCGGCCTTGGTCATCCTGCGTATCTGCATTCGCACCCGCATGCAGCAGGTCCCGGACAATCTCCGTGTGTCCCTCCGAGGCGGCGGCCATCAAGGCCGTCATGCCGCGGTCGTCCGTGCTCCGAACGTCCGCGCCCGCGGAGATAAGAATCCTCACGACCGGCCGATGACCCTCCAGCGCGGCAATCGTCAGAGGCGTCGTGCCGTGATCGTTGCGGGCGTCAAGCTCGGCACCCTGCTCGAGCAACCGGCGGACGCCCGGAGCGTCTGCGGACTCGGAAGCCCTCAAGAGGGCGACGTCCACGCGGCGCCGTTGCGAATACGCCGGCGCAAGGTGCCCTAGCGCCAGCATGGCGGCCACCGTCCCCAACCCGGCCCTTGAGATCAGACTGCTCGTTTGACGCTCCGGTAAGATAAGCCAAGATTCTCGCTCGGGGGCATGTCCGTTTGCAAGGCTCTCGCGGGGCTTTCTACCCACCGTGACAAGGCGACGCCTCCTCAAAACGTGGCCTTGGGGCGTTGCGGCGCTCCCCTCCGCCCTGGGCCAGCGCATCGAGGGCGAGGCCGAGCGCGAGTTCACAAGGGGCGGCGGCACGAGCGGGTACAGGGCTCGCTTTGTCGACGTGGCACAGGAGGCTGGCCTCACTCGCACAATCTACTACGGCGAGGCCGACACGTCGGACTATATCTCGGAGGCGAATGGCTGCGGAGTAGCCTTCTACGACTACGACAACGACGGCTGGCTCGACATCCTGCTGCTGAACGGCTCGCGTCGGAGCGGCATTCCAGATCACGACATCGCCACGAATCGCCTATACCGCAACAACCGCAACGGGACCTTCACGGATGTCACTCGCGAAGCAGGCCTGACCAAGACCGGCTGGGCCAATGGCGTCTGCATCGGAGACTACGACAACGACGGATTTGATGACTTGTTCATCACCTACCGAGGAAAGAACGTCCTGTACCGCAATAACGGCGACGGGACCTTCTCAGACGTGACCGATGAAGCGGGCGTTGGGGGAGAGCAGCGGAGTTGGAGCACCGGCTGCACGTTCATCGACTACGACAGGGATGGGCACTTGGATCTCTTCGTCGCGAACTACATCGGGGCCGAGAGCCTTGAGAATCTGCCGCCCAAGGGTCGGACCACCTGGAAGGGCGTGCCGGTAGCCTACGGCCCCCAAGGCTTGGTCAAGGGGTCGCACATCCTATACCGCAATAACGGGGACGGTACGTTCACCGACGTTTCGGAAGATGCGCAGATCGGCGACCTGCAGGGCTACGGCCTGACAGCGATGAACACGGACTACAACGATGATGGCTGGCACGACATCTACCTCGCCTGCGACTCCAGCCCAAGCATCCTGCTGCGAAACAACAGGGACGGCACGTTCAGCGACATCGCGGCCGAACGCGGACTCGCCTACAGCCCCGATGGCGTGGCCCAGGCAGGCATGGGACTGGCGATCGGGGACTATTCATCCGATGGCAAGCTCGACATTGTCAAGACCCACTTCGCAGATGACATCCCGGGCCTGTACCGCAACGACGGCGACGGGTATTTCTCAGACGAGTCGTCGATGGCCGGACTGCAAGCCAGCGTCAGGCACTTGGAGTGGGGAGCGGGGCTGGTCGACTTTGACAACGACGGCCGGGCTGACCTCTTCTATGTCGCTGGCAGCGTCTATCCGGAGGTTGAAGCGGTCAATCCCGACTACCCGTACCGCGGTCCGCGGTTCCTGTTTCGGAACCTCGGGAACGGGCTGTTCGCCAACGTCACAGAGCAGTGCGGGCCGGGGCTCACGGCGCCGCACTCGAGCCGCGGCTGCGCCTTCGGCGATTTCGACAACGATGGCGACATGGACGTCTTGGTGATGAACATGAACGAGCCGCCTTCGCTGATCCGGTGCGATGTCGGCTCGGCCAACCACTGGCTCAAGGTAAAGCTCGTTGGCACGGCGTCAAACCGTACGGCGATCGGCGCACGCGTCTACGTTCGTTCCGGGCGGCTGTTACAGGTGCAGGAGGTCCATAGCCAAGACAGCTATCTGTCCGTGAATGATTTTCGACTGCATTTCGGCCTTGGGCGGGCGACCCAAGTGGACTCGCTCCGAGTGGAATGGCCGAACACAGGGTCAGAGACACTTTCGGGCGTGGGCTCTGACCAGCTGATCTACGTCAAGGAGGGCGCGGGGATCGTACGGACCGAGAGATTCGGCAAGAGCGCCCCATGAGCCGCGCCGCGGGGCCGGCACTCGTCGAATCAGAGAACGAGCCGGCCTCGCGACCCAGGGAAGCAAGGCCCGCTGCGTTCTATGCTTGGCCAGCCCCCCGGGTCACCACTCGACACGCATGCGCAGCTGAATCGTCCGCGGGCCCTTGGGCTGTTCCGGGACGATTCGTCCGAAGGTCGAGCTGTTGATGTTGTTGCCGAAGCGGCCGGCGATCCAACGATGCCGATTCAGGCAGTTGAAGCAATCCGCCCCGATTTGAAGCTTTACTTTCTCGGTTGCGAGGGGAATCCGCTTGACTACGGACAAATCCTCATTGAAGTTCGGACACTGCCGGGTCTCCTGGTCAACCTCTGGCGCGTTCCCCTCGACGAAATCTCCGGGCGGGAGCCACGCCTGAGGCCTGCTGGGAGTGACCTGGCTAGGATTCCCGGCGTTGAGGATGTAGTTCCGGTTAGGATCCCCGAAAACCATGTCGCCACAGGCAATCGAACTTCTCCACGGCACGCCCGGGGCACGGTCCGCCAAGTTCCGGACCCCGCCCGGGATGCCCACCGATAATCCCCCGCTAGTTGAGATCGGAAAGCCGTTGACATACTCCTGGACGCCCGAGATCGTCCACCCGCTTAGCACGTAATTGCTGAAGGCGCTGGTGCCGCCCCACCTCTGGCCCGGGCCGAACGGGAGGTCATACGAGTAGTTGAAGACCGCCCGGTGAGTCGTGTCGTAGCGATTCACGCGCTTGTCCAGCTTTCTGTTGTACGAGTTCCGGGTGTTGCTTCCGAAAGCGCCAGGCGCCCAGTCGACATCCCCCAATTGCTTCGCTACCGTCCAGTGCCCGAGGAACGAGAGGCCGTTCGAATAGCGCTTGGTCGCCTTCAGCATGAACGCGTTGTAGTTCATTCCCGTGTTGATCCCGGCATCGTTGGAGACGTTGCCGTACTGGGGAAAGCGCCGCAGGGCGCGGTGTAGCGGCAGGTTGTCGGGAAACTCGGGATACGGCTTGCCGAAACCGGCGGCAGCCACCGCCGGATCGCTGATTTCCAGGTTGAGCAGCGGTCCTAGGTGCCAGTAGTCCGGGTGCAAGTCGTTGATGCGCTCGTGGTCCGCGTTGTTGCGGCCCATGTTCGAATAGAACGTGGTCTCAAGCACCCAATCGCCGAATTGGCGCTGGAAGCCGCCCGTGATCATGTAGAGCGAGGGCGGCGTCCCGATGGTTTGCGGGTTCATCCAATTCGTCACTGACTGGTTGTTCAGGAAGGCTGGATCGATGAAGGGGGGCGTGCCCAGTTGCGACGCCGGGAACCCGTTATCCCACTCGTAGTACGTAGCGAATGGGCTGGTCCGCTGGGGCGGATTTCCGCGCGCCTCGTGCCCAACCCGGTTTACGGATCTCACGTTCGTGTTCTGGATGGCCATGTACTGTATTCCGGCACCCGCTCGAAAGACTAGCTTGTCGGTGATTTGGTACGCCAAGCCAAGCCGCGGCCCGAAGTTGCCATAGGTGGCCGGTCCGACCCGAAGCTTGCCGTTCGCTCCCTCGGTCATCCCGTAGAATTCGACCGCTCCGCGGTAGTCGCCGCTGATGCCCGGGTTCACAAGCGTAGGGTCGAAGCCGGAGAATTGGCCGCGGTTCTCCTTGAACGGCATCTGCACGTCCCAGCGGATGCCCAAGTTCAAAGTCAGCCTGGGCAACAGCTTCCAGTCATCTTGCAGGTACAAGGCGTGGTAGGCCTCCCGCTCTTCCAGCGCGAGGCCGGCCGCGGTTCCGACGAAGTTCGGCAGACCAAGGTAGAAATCGGCCAAGTGAAAGCCGCCCGAGCCGTCCGTGTTCTTGGTCTCGCTGCCGAGATTACCTTCCGAAACCCCAAACAGGTAGGTGCCGGCCGAGCCGACAGTCAAGCCCCCGGCAAAGCCTCCTTGATCATGTCGATTGATGCGCCAGTACTGCCCTTGGTAGCCGAACTTGATCGTGTGCCGGCCCTTGTTCCAGAGAGTGCTGTAGGCCCAGTTCGGAATCAGCTTCGACTCTCGATTCGAGGGGGCATTCGCGCAGATCGAGACCCCGAAGCTCGATGCCCTCGCCAGTTGAATCCAAGGGCACTCGTTGCTCGGCATACCGGAGAGTCCGAACTGGCCGGACAGCCCTTGGCCGAAGTTGTTCTGCTCTCTTCCGTTCTCCTGGAAGTTGAATCCGAATAAGATCTGGTGAACGACCCTCGGGCTCTGCACCCAGGAATAGTCGGCGCGTATGCGCTGGAACGAGTTGAACGCCGTTCTTCCGAAGCTTGCGTCCAGAATCCCTCCCGGGTCAGTCTCGATCCGCGGTGCCGTGCCGTACATATAAAACGCCGACAGTCGGTGGCTCGAGTTGAACTGGTGGTCAATCTTGGTCGTCATGTCCCATGGGTTGAACGTGCTTGAGACAGCGCCAATGTGGTTCAGCTCGGGAGTGTCTCGCGCTGTGGGAATCGGCAGAAGCTGCATGACGTTCGCGCTTACCCGGCTCTGCCGGCTCATGGGAATCTGATTGTTGGCGAACTGCCGGAACCAAACCTGATTGTTGGCGTCTGTGTACTGGTCCTTCCTGTCGTAGAGCGGGTTCAGGGCGGCATGGGAAAAGTCCCCGCTACGCATCGCTGCCGTCGGCAGGGTCAGGAAGTTGGTCGGACGGCCCGTGGCGCTCTGCCGGTAATAGGCAAGAGTCGACCAGAAGAAGGTCTTGTTTCGTCCGTCGTATACCTTCGGAATGAAAACGGGGCCGCCGCCGGCAATACCGAATTCGTTGTTGCGGCTGTTCTCGCGCTCAGCCGCCTGCCAAGGGCGGGCGTTGAGGAACGAATTGTTGTGAAAGTTCCAGACGGACCCGTGCAGATCATTGGTTCCGGATTTGGTCGCGTAAGTGATCAACCCGCCGCTGCTACGCCCGTACTCGGCGTTCATGTTGCTCAACAGGAGCTTGTATTCGCCGATAGCTTCCACGCTGGGCTCGGTGCCAGTCGCCTGTTCACCAACTCCGTTGTTGGTGGTTTCCGTCGAGAGGCCATCGAGCATGATGACGGTATTGAGCGTGCGTGACCCAGCAACGTTGCCGCGTCCATTCGTGTTGTTC
Source organism: Bryobacterales bacterium (assembly GCA_022823865.1). Taxonomy (GTDB): domain Bacteria; phylum Acidobacteriota; class Terriglobia; order Bryobacterales; family UBA6623; genus VXMF01. Next base: position 42,263 of record JAJEHF010000223.1, on the reverse strand, counting down.
ACGCCGGGGGACAGGGAAATGTATTGGTACGGTCGACGCTTCTGCCCCTGCACGGCAATGGGGGCATGGCGCATCAGATTCTCCTCGATCGCCGCACCGATGGTCGTGTCGCTGGTCTCCAGCTGGGCCACGGCCGCAGAGACACTGACCTGCTCCGCCACGGTCTCGACATCGAGCTCGACGTCGACTGTGGTTTCCGAAGCGGTCGTGACGAGGACTCCCGTGGTGACCTTCGTACCGAAGCCGAGAGACGACACCCGCACATCGTAGGTGCCGAAGGGCAGGTAGATGACGTACTGCCCCACCTCGTTAGCGCTGATCTTCTGGGCAACCCCGGTCGAGGGATTCACAACCTCGATTTCAGCGCCCGGAATCATGGCGCCGGAGGTGTCTGTGACACGCCCGTTGATCTGACCTTGCGTGGTCTGCGCCCAGCTGCTTGGTGTGATGATGGCTGTCGCCACCAGGAACGTCACGGCGATTGCGGCTTTGGTCATCAGATGCCCTCCTTGCCCTCGACGGTTCGATTCACCGAATGCGCGCCAATTTGAACACAGAGTCAAGCCGCAGTCAATGGCCAAGTTGCAAAAGCCTGGCAGATTTGAAAAAACTGGCCAATCTTGACCGAGCGCCTCTGGGCAGCGCTTGACCATCAAGTGACGGCCTTCGCAGGCCTTGCGGTGCACGCAGCAAGCGACCGCGCGCCGTCAGTGTCGTTCAGGTGCAGGCAGAATTCCCCGGAAATCTCAGGTCTGACGCGTGGCAAGCTGCCTAGATGGCGAGTCAGGTCGCCATGAGTGGCATGGGAACGCGCAAGTGGCAGATGGGATACGGCCTCAGGCGGGATTTCGACCGGCTGTCGAACCCCGACACGGAGATTAGAGGACACATACGTATCATGAAGGCAGAGTGGAACTCCCCGGCCATCGCAGGCTCTCGGTCATCTTCTGGATCGCCCTAGGGGCGTGCCTGGTCGCCTTGGCCGTGGCGCTGAATATTGGCTGGCTGGTCGCGAACTGGCCAGGCGGCGTGCTGGTCGTGCTAGGCGTCCTGGCAGGGCTGACCCTGGTTGCCGGGCTCGTCCTCAACACGGTGTTCCTAGTACGGGAGATCCGGCGCAACGAGAAGCACGACGCCTTTATCAACGCAGTCACCCACGAGCTCAAGACTCCCGTCGCCTCCCTGCGGCTATACCTGCAAACCCTGCAATCTAGAGAACTTGACGCAGACCAGCAGCAAGAGTTCTACCAGACGATGCTCTCAGACATGGATCGCCTGCAGAGCACGATCGAGCAGGTGCTGTTGGCCGGGTCCACCCGCAGCAAGCGCAAGCGACAGCGGATACCAGTGGACCTAGGCGCCGTGGTCCAAGACTGCATTGGCCGGCTGCAGCACAGCCACAGCCTGCGCGACGGGGCGCTGCGCTTCCACAGCGAGTTCGAAGAGGGCGACACTCCTATCGTGCTTGGCAACAGGGACGAGTTGGCCGCGGCGATCTCCAATCTGATCGACAACTCGATCAAGTATTCCGACGAGCGCGCCAAAGTGGAGATCGAGATGTCCAAGCTCGGCTCGCGGGTCGCAGTCCGCGTCCGCGACAACGGCATCGGCATCGACAGCGACGAGCTCAGGCGCGTATTCCGACGCTTCTACCGCGTCCAGGGCACGTTCCGGCCGAAAGGCACCGGGCTGGGCCTGTACATCGTGCAGTCCGTTGCCAAGCGGCATGGCGGACGGGTCTTCGGCGAGAGTCCGGGCAAGGGTCGCGGCAGCACGTTCACGATCGAACTGCCCCTGACAGCTAGGGCATGAAACGGATCCTCATCGTCGAAGACGAGACGAATCTCGCCAAGGGGTTGCAGTTCAACCTCGAGGCCGAAGGCTTCGCCACGCACATCGCCCCCACGGGCGAAGCCGGCCTAGACGCCATCAAAGAGAGGCCGGCCTTCGACGCGCTGCTCGTAGACGTGATGCTGCCCGGCATCGACGGCTTCCACCTGGTCCGCGAGCTGAGGTCGCGAGGCTGCTTTGTCCCGGTGATGATGCTCACGGCGCGCCGCCGTCCGCAGGACATCGTCGAAGGGCTGGCGGCCGGAGCGGACGACTATCTGCCCAAGCCGTTCGAACTGGCAGTGCTGCTGGCGCGCATCCGCGGCCTGCTGCGCCGGCACCGCTGGAGCGCCGGCGAGCAGATGCAGGCCGTGCCGGACAGGTACGAATTCAACGGCAGGACCGTGGACTTCGCCAACCAGCGCATCGAAGTAGAGGGCGAGTCACGCAGCCTGACTCTGACAGAGGTCAAGTTGCTGCACTATCTGATCGCTCACGAGGGCCGCAGCGTCTCGCGCAAGAACCTGCTCGAAGATGTCTGGGGCGTGCGGGAAGACACCGACACGCGAGCGATCGACAACTTCATTGTCCGGCTGCGGCGATCGATCGAGCCGGATCCGGCCAAGCCGCGCCACTTGGTCACCGTGCGCGGCCTAGGCTATCGCTTTGTGGCCGAGCCCGGTCCAGGCCTCAGTCGTCGTCTGTCGGGAGCGGCAGCGAAGCACTTTCGCCGTTCGTGATCCCAACCGCCCAGCGGAAGCCCTCCAACCACATCTTCTGGATGTCGGGGTTGTCCCAGACTTCGGGGCGGTGCCCCAGCAGGCTGGTGAAGACCCGCCCCTTGCCGAATTCCCGCACCCACACAAGGGCGAAGTCGCCATCGGTGCGTTCCACGCCCTTCTTGGTCAGGTCGACGCTCGCAGTGTCCACGCTCATCAGCACGCGAACTTTCGACCGATCGTAGCGGTCGACCTGGTAGATCTCATCGGTGATCTCGAACTCGGCCGGGAAGTGACGGCTGATCGGATGCGTGCGATCCTCCACCCGGACGCGGATCTTCTGGTGCCAAGGGTGTTTGTTGAACGCCCCGCCTACCATGTCGATGTACTCCGGCCAAGTCTCTCGAAAAGAATCGGTGCCGCTGTGCGCCACTAAGATCGCCTTACCGTCCTCCTTCACGAAGCGCATCAGGTCAGCCTTCTGCTCCTCGCTGACCTTCAAGTCGCCCTGTGTGTAGAACATCACGGCGTCGAAGTAGTCGAGGTTCTTGCGGTTGCCTCTCAGCTTCTGCTTGGTCATCAGTTCCATGTCCGTGCGGAAGCGCACGTCAAACAGGCCGGTGCGCTCGCCGATCTTGGCCATCGTGAACATCGCGTGCGACACCGAGTCGTGCGCGAAGAAGTCGGAACCGCCAAGCACCAGCAGGTGCATCTTTTCGTCGGCGTCTTGGGCGACGGCAGGTACGGCCGCCGCGACCAGCAGCGCGGCAAGCCCTGTCGCTGTGAACAATCTCCAGAGTTTCATGACCGCTAGTTTCGCACAGGCGAAGTCAGAGGCGGTTGATCAAGGTGGCCACGTAGGCAGCGCCGAAGCCGTTGTCGATGTTGACAACGGACACGTTGCTGGAGCATGAGTTCAGCATGCCCAGCAGCGCCGAGAGCCCGTTGAAGCTGGCCCCGTAGCCCACGCTGGTCGGCACGGCGATGACTGGAATCGAGACGAGTCCGCCGAGCGCGCTGGGCAACGCTCCCTCCATGCCCGCGCAGCAGATCACGACGCGAGCGGCCTGAATGCGGTCGATCTTTGACAGCAGCCGGTGGATTCCGGCGACGCCGACATCGTAAATCGTGTCGATCTCGTTGCCCATCACCTCGGCCGTCACGGTGGCCTCCTCTGCGACCGGAATGTCGCTGGTGCCGGCGCAGACGACGGCGATCTTCGCCTTCCCAAGCTTGCTCCGCTCGCCCCATACGCGCACCGCTCCCGAGCGCGGGAAGTGCTCGGCCTGGTCGCTGAGTTCCCGCACCGCCTCGAACATCGCCTCCGACGCCCGCGTGACCAGCAAGTTGGGGGAGCGCTCGAGCAGTTTCTCAGAAATCGCGCGGACCTCGTCGGGAGTCTTGCCCTGGCCCAGGATCACCTCGGGCATCCCGTGGCGCAACTCCCGGTGGTGGTCGACCTTGGCAAAGCCGAGGTCTTCGTACGGCATGTGGCGCAACTCGCCGACCGCGCTTTCGACATCGCGGCGCCCGTCGCGCACGTCCTCCAAGAAGGCCCGCAGTCGCTGGTCGTTCATGGCCTCGCTCTCGACGGCCGGTAGGTGCCGATTTCGACAACGGGATCTGGTCCCATCCCGGGCGGCGTGTCAATCACCTGCACGACCTTGCGGTCGCGCACCGACACGATCCAGATCTGATCTTCGTCCTGCACGCCGGCGAACGCGTGGCGGTCGTCCTTGGACAGCGAGATAGACAGCGGGGCGCCGCCCAAGGGGATCTGCGCAACTTCCGTCAGCGTGTGCGGATCGGCGATTCCGACCGCCTCGCCAGTCTGCAGGGAGTACACCAGCAAGCCCTCGTCGTCCGTGGCGACGATGCGATTCGCGCCCGGCCCCGTGGGAATCGAGCCAATCACGGCCTTGGAGGCCGTGTCGATCACGTCGATGCGACCCTCGTCCCGGCAGGTCACCCAAAGCTTCGTGCCATCGCGGGACAACAGGCTGCCCTGGGGGCCCTTGCCCACCTCGATCAGGCGCAGTTCGCCGGTCGCGGCATGCACGGCTCCCACTGTGCCGCTGGCCGTGTTGGAGACGTATCCCCAGCCGTCCGGGCCGAACGTGACCATGTGGGGGTCCACGCCGCCGTTGTCATAGTCCTTGATGACGGCCCGCGCGTCGAGGTCGACCAGCACGATCCGGTCCGGGTTCTCCGACGTCACGAACGCGCGGCTTGAGCGCGGATCAATGCTGATGCCGTGCGGGCGGTGAAACTTGCCTAGCGGGAGGGTGCCCACGCGCCTGCGCGGCTGAAGATCGATGATAGAGATCGTATTGCCGCCGGGGCCATCGTAGTCCATCCACAGCACTCCGTTGTCGGACACGTACGCGAAGCGGCCGTCGCGGGACAGCGCCACCTCGTGCGGGGTCTCGCCGACCAGCACTTCTCCCACACGCTGGCCCGCCGAAGTGTAGAAGCCCACGGAATTGTTCTTCTTTTCGACGACGAGCAGATCCGGCTGCGCGGCGGTCGCACTGGCAGCTGCGCCAAGGGCTGACAGGATGGCTGGGGCAGTGGATTTCATGGGTATCTGCGGGCGCAGGGCGGTTGTAATCTGCGAGCCATTGATTGTACCTTGGAGACCATGGCCTCAAGTTTGAACAAAGTCATGCTCATCGGCAATCTCGGCCAGGACGCCGAGACTAGGCAAACTCCTAGCGGCACGTCCGTGAGCAATTTAAGGGTCGCCACGACCTTCCGATCCAAGGACGCCGCTACTGGCGACTGGAAAGAAAAGACCGATTGGCACGATGTCGTGCTTTGGCGAGGCGAGCGCGTCGCCCAGTACCTCACGAAAGGGAGACAGGTCTATATAGAAGGCCGCTTGCAGACTCGTTCTTACGAGGACCGTAATGGCGAGAAGCGCTTTCGCACCGAGGTGGTGTGCGACTCTTTCGGCTTGATGCTGCTAGGCGGCCGCGGTGGTCCGGGAGAGGAAGGCGGCGGCTATCGCCCAAGCGGCCAGGGCGGCGGCTACGGCCAAGGCGGCTCGGGCGCTGCTCCGGGAGGAGGCGGCGGACAGCCGGCGCCGTCACGCGAGCCGGCAAGCTCGCCCCCACCGTCGCAGGACGACGACGACATCCCGTTCTAGGCCCGCGCCTAGGCCGGAGAGGGTTGGCCTTCGTCTAGGCCGGGCAGGGCGGCCGGGCCGCTTTCTGCGGCTTCCGGCTCCGGTTGCGTCGGCCCGCCGTTGTTGTCAGCCGGTGGTTCGGGAATCGCCAGCGGTTCGAGCTCGCGTCCCTCGAGCAGGGCACTGACTTCCCTGCCGTCCAGCACCTCGCGCTCCAGCAAGGCTTCGGCGATACGGGTAAGCCCGTCGGAATTGTCCTCGATGAGCTTGCGCGCCCGATCGTAGCTCTCCTTCACGATCACACCGACCTGAGCGTCGATCTGCTTTGCAGTGGCTTCCGAGTAGTTGCGCTGCTGCGCGATCTCGCGCCCGAGAAAGACCTCTTCGTCACGCTTGCCGAACGTCAGCGGGCCCATGTCGCTCATGCCCCACTCACAGACCATCTGGCGAGCCAGCGCGGTAGCACGCTCGATGTCGTTGCCCGCACCGGTCGTCATGTGGTCCATGAACAGTTCCTCGGCGATGCGGCCGCCCATCAGAATCGCCAACTGGTCGCACAGGTAGGCCCGCGTGTGGGTGTGCTTGTCGTCCAGAGGCAGCTGCATCGTGATGCCAAGGGCCTGCCCGCGCGGGATGATCGTGACCTTGTGCAGCGGGTCGGCCTGCTCCAGCAGCGCAGCCACCACCGCATGACCGGCCTCGTGGTAGGCGGTGTTCTTCTTCTCCTCGTCGCGAAGGATCATCGAGCGCCGCTCGGCGCCCATCATGACCTTGTCCTTGGCGACTTCGAAGTCCGCCATCGTGACGACCTTGCGGTTCTGCCGCGCCGCGAACAAGGCCGCCTCGTTGCCCAAGTTGGCCAAGTCGGCTCCCGAGAAGCCCGGCGTGCCGCGCGCGAGGACCATCAGATCCACGTCGTTGGCCAAGGGCACCTTGGCAGTATGCACCTGCAGGATTCCCTGGCGCCCGCGCACGTCGGGACGCGACACGACCACGCGGCGGTCGAAACGGCCCGGCCGCAGCAGGGCGGGGTCGAGCACGTCGGGGCGGTTGGTGGCCGCCATGAGAATGACGCCCTCGTTGGAGTCGAAGCCATCCATCTCTACCAAGAGCTGGTTGAGCGTCTGCTCGCGCTCGTCGTGGCCGCCGCCCAATCCCGCGCCACGATGCCGCCCGACGGCATCGATCTCGTCGATGAAGACGATGCAGGGCGCGCTCTTCTTGCCCTGCTCGAACAGATCGCGGACGCGGCTCGCGCCTACCCCCACAAACATCTCGACAAAGTCGGAGCCGGAAATCGAGAAGAACGGAACGTTGGCCTCGCCAGCCACGGCGCGTGCCAGGAGCGTCTTGCCGGTGCCGGGAGGGCCGATCAACAGGACGCCCTTGGGAATCCGCCCGCCGAGCTTTTGAAACTTCTGCGGCTCGCGCAGGAATTCAATGATCTCCTGCAGCTCTTCCTTGGCCTCGTCAACGCCCGCCACATCCTTGAACGTGACCTTCTTCTGCTGGGACGTGAGCAGCCTGGCCCGGCTCTTGCCGAAGCTGAGCGCGCGGTTACCGCCAGCCTGCAGCTGGCGCATCATGAAGATCCAGAAAAATACGATCAGCACCAGCGGAGCAATGCGCCAGAACATCGACCAGAAGCCCAGCGAGGCCTGGTCCTTGACCGTCACCTTGACACCCTGCGCGGTCAGCAAGTCGAAGACCTTGGGATAGTCCTGGGGAATGGTGGTCTGGAATTTGCCTGAAGTCGCCTGGCCCTCGATCTTCTGGCCCGTCGCAGTGATCTCCTCGATGTTGCCCTCTTCAACCTCGTCCATGAACTGGGTGAAGCTGATGGTCTCGATTTTCTCGCCGCTCTTGGCGTTGACAGCCTTCCACAGCAGGACGGCGGTGCAGAGCATCACGATCCAGAAGACTGCGGTCTTGAATGTCGAGTTCACGTTGTTGAATCCTTGCCTACTGCGTCGCCGCTCATTACGTTAGACGCATCGAGCGGCGGTTTCGGCTACCAGCCTGTCTCGTCAGCCCTGAGCTCTTCCACAACCAGCGCCCGCTGGCTCGTCGGTCGTACCGCGAATTCGTCCGCGGGGCCGAAGGCCCGCGCCCAGACGATACCGCCCCCGCCCGCGTCGTCCGAAGCGACGACAGGCCAGCTCGCCCGGTTCCACGCGCTAATCCGGCTCTGCTGAAACAGATCCTTGATCTTTTTCGGCGAGTCCAAACCGGACGGTCTGTAACGGTCTCCGTCACGCCAGCTTCGGAGCCGTAGCGACTTCGGGACACGATCCCAGTCAAGCAATACAATTGCATTCCTATCGTACAGCATTGCTGCCGAAGCAGTTTCGAGAACGCGGGTGCTAATGACGCAGCGATCTAGGCCGGGCAGCGCCACTTGGCCAGGCACGGGTAGCGGCAGATCATAAGGCGCGCGTTCGGCCGCGCCTTGGCGGCGCAGCCGAACGTGGCCGAAAGATCGCTCGGCGCACACGCCGGGCAGTTCGACGACACCGCTTCCGCAGCGGGCGAGCACCAGGGCGCGCAGGGACTCGACATGCTCGAACCCCAAGTTGCTGCAGCCGAGTGCAGGATCTCTCAGCACCGCCAGCAGCACGCGCCGCTGCTCAGCGACGCAGAGCGCTTGCAGTTCTCGGACGTCCAAGATGATCTCCGCCGAGCCGTGCTCGGCACAGCGCTCGGACAGCGCCGCGATCCGGCGGTTCCAGAAACGCTCTTCTTCCAGCGCCCAATCTGCGGTGTGCGCCAAGGCCGAATCGAGGTTTGAATTCCATTCTCGGCGCAGTTGCGGCAACAGTCCGTGGCGCAGCCGGTTGCGGGCGAAACACGGGTCGGAGTTGGAGGCGTCCTCGCGCCAATCCAGACCGCTGCGCTCGAGATATTCCAGCACTTCGCCGCGCGTCACATCCAGCATCGGCCTGAAAATGCGCTCGCTATAGACGGGCCAAACGCCGCTCAGTCCGCTGCCACATGCGCCTCGCAAGAGTCGGAAAAGCACAGTCTCGGCCTGATCGGATTGCGTGTGACCGGTGGCGATTTCCGAACAGGAACCGCCCGCGAGGAGCTCCTCGAAGAAACGGTAGCGGGCGCGCCGGCCGGCCCGCTCGAGGTTGCCGCCCGCCGAGGCCACGTCCTCTCGGCGCACGAAGTGCTTGCAGCCGAGCTTGACCGCGAGCTTCCGCACGAACTCTTCGTCGGCATCCGACTCTTCGCCGCGCAGGCAGTGATTCAGATGCACTGCCGCGATCTCACGATCAGGAAATAGCGCCCGTAGCGCGTGGAGCAACGCTACGGAGTCGGCACCTCCCGAAACAGCGGCACCGATGGTCCCCTCAGCGGCAAACATCCGTTCCCGGTCGATACGCTTGCGCAGCTTCGCGAGCACACACTCACTGTAGACGACCGCCGATCTGGAACAGGGACACCGCCACTAGCTGCCCGGCAAGAAGAATGCGGGAGCAGAAGAGGCAGCGAGCGCCGATTCGCTACGCCGGCTCGGCGCTCAAAGCCTCGACAGATTCAGTGCCGGCGTGTGGTACTGGACTCAAGTGCACCAGCCACTCACGGAGTCGTTCCCTGTTTGGGTCCCACTTCCGTCGTCTGCTTCGCTGAGAAGCGAGCAATGCTGGATGCATGTATGAGTATGGCAGGCGGGATCCAATGGAGGATATTTCTTGCGGCGAAGATTCGAAATTCGCAAGGAACTGCGTGTAAGCCCAGCGCGCCGCTACGCGGGTCCAGGCCTGCCTGATACAAGGCCAGACAGGAGAAGGGGTTCCGACGAGCGGGCGCTGGCCGGTATATCCTCTCAATAGAGATGGTTGCCATTGTTGCCCTAGCACTTGCGGCGGCTGCGGCATTGCCGGCCCAAAACATCGACGCGTGCGAGTCCGTTCCGGTCTACGATCCGTGCGAGATCGTCGTCGAGCTCGGCGCGAGCGATGCCGCCGAACACTCCTCGCCGTTCACCGATGTCGAACTGCGTGCCGAGTACCGCTCGCCGAAGGGCGGGCGAACCAAGGTCATGCCGGCCTTTTGGGACGGCGGAGGCAGGTTCGTGCTGCGCTTCTCGCCCGACTTCGAGGGTCGCTGGGACTATCGCCTCATTTCCAACATCGGGAGTCTAGACAGACAGACCGGCAGCTTCGAGGCCCTGCCAGCGGAGACACCGGGATTCATCGAGGTGTTCAACACCCGCTACTTCAAGTACCCCCTGACGAATACGCCCCATTTCTGGCTCGGCGACAGCCTGCTGGGGCTGGCGGAAATGCCCTGGGCGGAATTCGAGGCCACCGCCGAAAGACGTTCCGAGCAGGGCTTCACGCACGTCCGGGCGCTGGCCGTCCCCCCGCTCGGCGCGAGCCGCAAGGTGTTCAGCGAGGCCGGCGAGCCAGACATCGAGCACTTTCGCGCACTCGACCGCCGCGTCGAGCGCTTGCACAAGCTCGGAATCGTCACCGATCTCGTGCTAGGCAACTCCGGCGACGAACTGGACGAGCTGTTCCCGCGCTTGCGAGAAAAGGACCGTTACATCCGCTACGTGTGCGCCCGCTACGCGGCCTATAGCGTTACCTGGCAGATAGTGCTGGAGTGGGAAAGCCACGAGGCGGCGGGCAAGCTGCTCAAGCAGCTCGCCAGCTCGCTCCGCAAGCACGACCCCTACGCCCATCCGATGTCTACCGGCGCGACAGTCACCTCGGCACCGCTGGCCGAGGACGGCTGGCAGGACTACTATGTCCAGAATCGGGTCGATCCCGCCCTGGCCGCGATCGAGTACGAGCTCAACCGCGCTCCGTTTGTCAACACGGGAGTCGGCCTAGGCGCCAGCCCCCCAGCCGCACGCCGCCAAGCCTGGAACGCCGCGGTGCGCGGCCACTACGTCACCCTCAATGCCGAAGACACGTCAGCCGCATCTCCTTTCGCCGAACAGATGGTGCCGCTGAAACAGTTCTTCTCGCAGTCGCGCTACTACGACCTCCAGCCCCACTACCGGATCGTCGGCGGCGCCGCGCTGGCCTTGCACCGGGTGCCTCGGTACTCAGAGCGGACCTTGGGGATCGAACACGTCGTCTACGCCGAAACGCCGGGATTGATCGAGCTGGTCATGCCCAAGCAGGAGTATTCGGTCAGCTGGTACAACCCGGCAAACGGGGCGTGGTTCGACCAGAAGAAGAAATTCAAGGGCGACCGCTACCGTTCGCGCACGCCCGACGACACCCACGATTGGCTGCTCTACGTTCGGCGCGAAGGCAAGAAACAGGACTACAACAAATCCTTCATCCTCGAATCGAAGCTGCCGCGATTTCGCGAGGTGGAGTACTCACCCTCGGAATTGCCGTTCGAAATCCAATTGCCCGAAGGCAACGAGTTGCAAGCGGGCCGGGCGCACGACTTCAACGCGACGCTGCTCAAGAACACCATCGCGGCCAAGCGCACCGTGTGGCTGTGGATGGCCGAGGCGGCAGGGTCGGCCCGCGGCGCGCGGGTGCTGGGCACGACCCAGTCGGGCAGCTTCAACATTCCCGCCGAACTCGCGCAGTCCTACCCGACGACCCTGTCGGTCAGGGCGATCGGACTGGATGGAGCGGGGCGGCTGTTCGAAGCATTCCGAACTTACTCCCTGCTAGCCCCGGAGTGATGCGGTGAACTTGGACAGTACAGCTGCGACACGCAGTTCCGCGGGAATCTCGCCGCGGCGACGCGACCTCCTGTTGCTCGCCGCAGGCGCGACCCTGCAGGGCTGTGCCAACGGTCGCCGGCAGCCAGCGGCGCAGCCGGGCGCCGAATTCGAACCAATGCGGACTTCGGTCGCGGATCTGCGCGCTGGACTCGCTTCCGGTCAATGGACAACCCGCTCGATTTGCGAGGCATTGCTGGATCGAATCGAGGCCATCGACGCGAGCGGGCCGAGCCTCAATTCGGTCATCGAGGTCAACCCTGCGGCCCTCAGCGAAGCCGACCGGCTCGATGCCGAGCGACGGGCCGGGGAACCGCTAGGGCCGTTGCACGGCATCCCGGTCATGCTGAAGGACAACATTGACACAGCGGACAGCATGCAGACCACAGCCGGTTCGCTGGCCTTGATCGATTCAGGCGTCGCGCGGGACTCGGCAGTGGCATCCAGGCTGCGCGCCGCCGGCGCGCTGCTCATTGCGAAAACCAACCTCAGCGAATGGGCCAACTTTCGCTCAAGGCGGTCCACTAGCGGCTGGAGCGCGCGGGGCGGGCTGACGCGCAACCCGCACTTCCTGGACCGCAATCCCTGCGGATCGAGCTCGGGCTCGGGGGTGGCCGTTTCCGCCGGCCTTGCGCCGCTCGCGATCGGAACCGAGACCAACGGTTCGATCGTCTGCCCCTCCTCTGTCAACGGCATCGTGGGGATCAAGCCGACGGTAGGCTTGGTCAGCCGGACCGGGATCGTCCCGATCTCGCACACCCAGGACACGGCGGGGCCAATGGCTCGCAGCGTGGCCGACGCGGCCGAACTGCTTGGTGCGCTGGCCGGCCCGGACCCGCTGGATCCGGCCACGCAGTCCAGCGCCGAGCGAGCGCCGGGCAGCTATGCCGAATTCCTCGACGCGGGCGCGCTGCGCGGCGCTCGCATCGGATTGTTGCGAGAGTACTGGGGCCGACGCAGCGCCATCGACCAGATCCTCGACGAGGCAGCGGCCGCCATGCGAGACAGCGGAGCGGAGTTGATCGACATCGGTGAATTGCCCGGTGTCGACGGGACGAATCGTCCCGGCTTCGAGCTGATGCTGTATGAATTCAAGGCCGGTCTCAATGCCTACCTGTCCCAGCTCTCGACCGGTGCAAGGGTGCGCACGCTGGCGGATGTGATTCGCTTCAACGAGCAGCACAGTGCCGACGAGATGCCCTACTTCGGCCAAGAAGTCCTCGAGATGGCCCAGGAAAAAGGGCCGCTTACAGAACAGGCCTATCTCGATACCGTCGCAGCGAGCCGCGACCGCTGCAGGGCTGCTATCGACACCACGTTAGGCGAGTTCGAACTCGACGCGCTGTTCGCTCCGACCACGGGACCTGCCTGGGTCACCGACCTGGTGCATGGCGACCGGTCTTCGTTCCCCAGCTGCTCTTCGGCCGCCGCGCGGGCCGGATATCCGCATATCACCGTTCCCGGCGGGCTCGTACACGGCCTGCCCGTGGGCGTGTCGTTCTTCGGCGCGGCTTGGTCCGAGCCGAAACTGATCGGCTTCGCGCACTCGTTCGAGCAGTCCACGCGGCACCGCCAAGTGCCGCGCATGCAGCCGGGAACCGGGCCGGCCTAGTTCGTCGTCACCCAGATCGGAGAGGACCACGCGACATTGCCGTCGTTCTGCTCGACCCTGACATAGTAGTAGTCCTCGCCCGGTGTCTTGCCCGCATCCTCGTAGCTGAACTCGAGATTCTGGGGCAATTTCTGGCGAGTGTACAGGAACTCTTGGTTCTTGATGATGTCAATCTGGCGGATCGGCGAAGTGCCTAGGACGTTGACTGTCAGGCGGAATTCTCCGTCGACCTTGACGATGTCGCCTTGGAGGTATTCGCCCCCGTTCGCCTCCATCCGGTAGTCCAGCACGATGTTGTCGGTAGCGCCGTAGCTATGGCGTTGCTTCATCGCGTCGATCAGCCCCTCGCGCGTGAAGTCCTCCGCGATGGTACAGGCGTAGGAGTAGTGCGTTGACAAATGGTCCGAAGCGGCTTGCACGCCGAGCTTGTAGCCCTTCGCCCATGCATTCCAGACATATCCCGCAGGCTCGAATCCGCCCGCCTGCGTAGTCGGACGTTCGCGGTGCGCCGCGAGAGGAGCGCCCTCATACTCGGCGGACACGCGGTCGCCTTGGAAGATCTCAACCAAGGGTTCGACCTCTGGATCGTTGTCTCGCCAATCGGTTCCCATTCCCGTCGCCGAGGTGTGGGAGATCGCGATGCCGCCATTGCCGCGCAGGTACTCGTACAACCGGCCCGCTCCGCTGGCGTGGCTCGACTCTTCGGGGAGTATGGGGAGTGTCGGAGTGCCGCGCTTGGGCAGCAGGATATTGCGATGGCCATCAGGGTACCGGACTGAGCGCTCGTATCCGTAGAACGGCTGGAAGGTGCCGCCGACGGAGAAGAGATCGGCGGCCTGCTGCAATACCCAGTTGATGTACGGGTTGTCCGGCCCCCCTTGGAAGTTGTGCTCGCTGACGAGCAGGTAGTCGAGGCTGGCCGCGTCGAGCGCGTAGCGATACGTCTGGAAGAGGGAGCCATCGTTGTTCCCGTCCATCGAGAACTCCGTGTGCCGGTGAGTATCGCCTCGGTAGATCTTGTAGGTCTTGCCCCCGGAACTGATCTCATAGCCGCGCAACCGCTTGAGGTCCTCCACCTCGGTGGGGACCACGTCGTGGAACAGCACCACCCGTTCGGGCCTGACGCGCAGGTCTGGCGCAGCCGCAGCGCGACCCAGCGAAGGCAGCGTGGCCGCGAAGACATCGGTGTGCTGGTAGAGAAAGTCGTAGTAGTCGCGGCCATCGGACTGCCATGCGGCGACCAAATTGCCGCCTCCGTCCGGCGCGACACCCCAGCGCACGTCCTGCCGCCCGCCACTGGACGGAAACTCGTACGGAGTGGTCCACTCATCGCCATCCAGCGTGCTGCCCCAGATTTCCCACACCGCACGGTGCAGAGGCGTATCGTCGGGCATGTCGCGCTTGCGGATCGTGCGGGTCCGGCTGAATAGCCAGATTCGCCCGTCATCATCGGCCACCAATTTCGGGAAGTCGTTGTGCCTACTGTCCATGTGACTAGGCAGCGAAGCGTTGATATCGTCCGCCGGGACCTGCCATTCGATGCCATCGAGAATCGCCACCCGCGTCTGGCGGTACTCGTAGAGCAGCGTGCCTTCCACCGGCAGCAGGAAGCCCGTGTCCTTGCCCCAGTTCAGGCCGCTCTCGTTCCAGGCCGCCCAGACGCGGTTCTGGGCATCGACGGCCAGCGAGACGTGCGCCTCATACAGCGGCGTGTCGGCGATTGGCGAGGGGCCGGCGGCCCAGCGCTCGCCGTCCCATGTGCGCATCAGCACGTCGTAGTTGCCAGATCCGTAGCTGTCCCAAGCGATGTGGATCTCGTTATCGCGCCCGGCAGCCACCACCGGCTCCCAGTCGTTGGCCATGGATGTGGACACTCTCTGGGCGGGCACCCACTGGCCGCCGACGTAGCGCTTGGCGAAGATGTCGGACTGGCCGTCTCGGAAGCCCTGCCAAACCAACCAGATGTCGCCACCCCTCGTGGTCGCCATGTTCGGCAGCACGTCAGGCTGGGGAGCCTCGGTCAGACGTACCGTGGACCCCCACGAGCCCTCGTTGAGGGACCTGCCGTAGAGATCGAAATTGCCATCGCGTTGTTCGGCCCAAACAAACCAAACCGTACCGTCGCCGGCGCGACCGAGCTGGACCATGTGGATGTCGCCGGGAGACTCCGTGACGGTCTCGACCGGCCCCCAAACGCCGCCTTGCAAGGCCCGCGTCAGCACTACGTCGGCTCCGTCGCGAAACGCCACCCACGCCGTGCGGGCGGAACCGTCCGTTCCCCCGAGCACCGCCGGATAATCGTCTTCGGCTTCAGGGCCGGTCAACTTCTCCACAGTGGGAACCATGTCGACCATTGCGGAGCCGCCCAAGAACTCCATCGGTTCGCCCAAGCGCACATCGCCGAGCGGAAATCCGAAGTCGCCTTGAGGCGTGGTGATGCGCACTTCAGCGCCGGAAGTGCCCCTGATGTCCAAGACCACGCCCGGCGTCCAGTAATACGTCTGGACGGATCGATCCGGGAGATTCTCGTAGGGGCGCCAGTTGTAGTTCACTCCCTTGTGCGTCGAAAACCGCCAGCTGCCTGCCGGATCGACTGAGTTCTCCGGCCTCGGGTGCCAGTCAGAGGTCTTGAGCAATTCACCGCCCGAGACCGAGGCCGAGCCGTCCCACTTGGTTTCGACAACATCCGAGATGCCGAAACGCACCCGCACCGAGACAGTCTCCTGCCCGGCTAGCGGCAGGGCAGGGGCAAGAACTGCAAGGAGCAACGAGAGCTGGAAAATGCGGAGATTGGTAGCGGACATGACGGTCTTGATCCTCAGGACTGGGCCTCCGCATTCTACCAAGACCTCTAATTCCTCCCATCTACCCCGGGCATTGCTCAGCACGCGCCCCGATGCCGTCGGGACCGCCCTAAGCGAGCCGCAACTAAACCGTGGTATGGTTTTCCATATGAAGACAACGCTGAACATCGCCGACTCCGTCATGCAACGACTCAAGGAAGAGTCCGCCAAGAGAGGAACGACGATGTCTCAGCTTGTGGAGGCTGGCCTGAGGCGTGTCCTCGCTGAGCCTGCAACTTCCGATTCGCCGACAACCGACCTTCCCCCGCTACCGACATGGAACGGTGGCGAGGAACTGGTCGACATCTCGAATCGCGACGAGCTCTACAAGGTGATGGAAGAGGAGTAGTGTGCTGTTGTTCGATACGAACGTCCTTGTATACGCTGCCAACAAGGATTCAGCGTTTCATCTCCCATGTAGCCAGTGGCTCGCAGAGGCGCGCAGGGACCCTTCTCCGGCGTTCCTTACTTGGAGCGTGTGTTACGAGTTCCTGAGAGTGACGACGCACCCTCGCGTGCTTAGAGCACCTTGGAGTCCGAAAGAGGCTCATCGCTATCTCTCCGACTTGCTGGCATCACCCGGATTCGACCTGCTGATTTCAACTCCTCGTCACGCAGCAGTCTTGGCACAAGTAATGTCGGAACTGCCAGACCTGCGCGGGAATTCAATGCACGATCTCCACATTGCCGTCCTGATGCGCGAGCACGGCGTTAGCCGAATCTGTACCCGCGACAGCGATTTTCGCCGTTTCCCTTTCCTGACGATGATCGATCCAGTCCAGCAGCTCACCGGAAACGAGTGACCAATCCTCGCGCACCCGGGAGGCATCGATGATCTACTGACCAACCAGTGGCCCGGCGGACAGGATCGCCGCTAGCCTGACCTTCTCACGAGTGATGGATTCTCAGGGGTTTGATCAGCCATGAGTATCTGGATCACCTCGCAAAGCAGCGTGGGGCCACGGATCTGGGCAAATGCTTGGGCTAGGCTGGCAGATCCAGTGTGATTGCCGCTGGTTCGGCCGGCCCAGTTGACCGTGCGACGCAGTGATCCCGGCGAACTCCTTCGCGGCTCGCGACGATGATCTCAATTACGGCAGCTAGCAGCGCTGGGGCAGGTTCTGGATGCGCGCCAGCACCTGCTGGGACAGACCCGCTTCCGGGAAGCCCTCGTCGGACGACAGCCGCACCGCCCGCGCGCTGGCCCGGATCCGCACGCCGAGCTTGAGAAACTTCAGGCGGATCGTGCCGCATTTCGCTCGCGCCAACCGCTTGCCCGGAAAGCCCCAGCGCCGCAGGATCTCCAAAAGCACGTACGCGAACGCGGCAAAGTACATTTTCCCCCAAGACGATTTGGTTGGCGTTCGACTGTGGTCAATGCAAGCGCCGTCTCAAGTCCAGCCTAGAGCGGTAATCCCACGGACGATTCACCAGGCGAGATTGGACTTGAGCTAATCGGGCTCTCTCCCTCGCGGACAACCAACACTCTGTTCGCGAGGACTCCCTCAAACCCGTCCGCGCGGCCGCTCGGCCATACGACCTCAACTCGCTCGGCCTGATCTTGATCGCCTAGCCCGAAGTGCAGCCGCGGGTCGTGGGCAGACTGGTAACTGCCGCCACCAGTACGCTCGGCAACCTGGGTGACTCCGCCCGACGAGACCGTGACCCGCGCTCCGATACCGTCCCGATTGGATAGCTGCCCAACCAACCGCACCTGCAGCCAGTTCCTTCGGTTGCCGCCCTCGTTGCGCAGCAACTGCGGCTCCTGGCCGTTGTTGGCTACTAGCACGTCGATGTCGCCATCGTTGTCGTAATCGGCGAATGCGGCCCCCCGGCTGACCCGAGGCCGGGCGATGTCCGCGCCGAGCCGCTCCCCAACTTCCTCGAACTTGCCCCCGATATTCCGGAACACCAGCTTCTTCTCTTGATAGCGAGTGCCCTCGTGGAAGAGTTCGATATTGTCGAGCACGTGACCGTTCGCGACGAAGAGGTCGCGCCAGCCATCGTTGTCATAGTCCACAAAGCGAGTCCCGAAGCCGCTGACGTCAAAGGTCGCGTATCCGATACCGTCCTCGAACGTTGCATCCAGGAAGCTGCCGTCCCGGCCGTTGCGATACAGCCGGTCGAATTCGAAGTCCAGGTGCGTCATGTACAGATCGGGCCAGCCATCGCCGTCGTAGTCCGCCGCGTCCACTCCCATCCCCGCTTCCGCCTCGCCGTTCTCGCCCAGAGCCACGCCCGCGATGTATGCCACTTCCTCGAACTTCCTGCCCTCGATGTTGCGGAACAGGAAGTTCGGCATGGAATCGTTAGCGATGAAGATGTCCATCCAGCCGTCCCGGTCGTAGTCAAAGCACACCACCCCCAAGCCGTTGCCCGCATGCCCCGCCAGGCCCGTGTCTTGGGTCACGTCGTCGAACCCGCCGTCGCCCCTGTTTCGAAAGAGGGTCGGCTCTTGTCCCAAGTACCTGTTCGGATGGCAGTAGGAGCGATAGCCGGGACGGCGCTCCCCGCAATAGAAGTTGCGCTCGGCAGACCATTCCAAGTAATTGACGATCACCAGATCGAGTAGGCCGTCGTTGTCGTAGTCGAACCATGCGGCGCTCGATCCCCACTTGCCTGCGTTGGACACTCCCGCCGCCTGCGTCGCGTCTTGGAAGGCCCCCTCCCCGTCGTTGCGGTAGAGCACGGACCGAGCGAATCCGGTCACGACCAAGTCGGGGGCGCCGTCGTTGTCGTAGTCGCCGACAGCGACACCCATGCCGAACAGCCCCTCCGCTCCGACGAGCGCCACGCCGGTCACATCCGCAAACTTACCGTTACCCAAATTGCGATAAAGGGCACCTCGCAACGGCTCGCTTGGTTCAAACGCTTCGGTACCAGAACTGTTCGCGATATAGAAATCCAGCAGGCCGTCGCCATCGTAGTCCAGCCATGCGGCAGCACCACCCATCGTTTCGATCAAGAACTTCTCAGCGCTTGCTGCGTTCTCGTGGACGAAAGAGATTCCGGACTCGCTCGTGGCGTCCACGAACTGAACCGGCGGGCCTGACCGATCGTGCTCAGTGTCCGCCGCCAGCAGCGCTGACAGCGCGCAGGCGAGGACCAAGAGGGTAATCCGAGCGAAGCCAAATTTCTGAGCGACCGAGTGCGACGTGAACGGCCCGCGCTCGACCGCCACCCGTTCGGGCCCGCTAGTCGTGAGTGACATCGCTGCCTTCAGTCTGCAACGATAGCGCCAATGTTTGATAGCGGACGAGCGCCGACTCGCCCCACCACTCCGACTGCTGCCCCAGCCAAAGTGCGTCGGGTCGCAGCCCTAGCTGCGTGACTCGGCCCCAGCCGAGAGTTGGAGGGGTTCCGATTCCGCAACGGGACCCCTCCTCGCTGCATGCTGCGGAGCTAGAAGACCACCTTCACGCCAAACTGGATGCTGCGCGCGCTGAACGTGTTCGTGACCCGGCCGAAATTCCCGCTCTGCAGGCTTCCGGAAACTGAGCCGAGATTCTCCACATTGAACACGTTGAAGAACTCAGCGCGGAGATCGATCCGCCCTGCTTCGCCGAGCAACGGCACGGGAATCTGCCGCAATATGTTCAGATCGGTGTTGTTATAGCCCGGATTGCTGAACGTGTTGCGCCCGAGCGAACCAGGCCTGACGGTCTGCGGCTTCGGGAAGTCGCTAGCCGTGAACAATCCGTTGATGTAGTCGTCCTTGGTCGCTCCCTGGACTGTGTCGCCGAACGACGGCTCGTCGGGGCGGTCGTTGTTGAATCCATCGGCATTGAAGTCACAGCCGTTGTTGCCGATCAGAGTACCGTTGTCGTCAAACACAGGCTGGAACGGAAGCCCGCAAGACACGTTGAACGGGGAGCCGCTCTGCAGAATCGTGGTGATGCCTACTTGCCAGTCGCCGAGAATCGCCTTGCCAACGCCAGTGCGGATTGGCGAGGGGATTTCGAAGATCAAGCTCATGGCGTACTTGTGGCGCACGTCGAAGCGAGAACGTCCCCGATTCAGCCGCATGTCTGTCAGCTCCACCAAGTGCTCTCCAGAAAAGCTGCTGCCCGTATCGATCGCCTTGCCAAAGGTGTAGGCCCCTTGGAACAGCAGGCCTTGCGCAAAGCGCTTCCTCAGGCTCATATTCATCCCCTGGTAGTAGGACTTGCCGTTATTCTGTCCGTACAGGATATTGCCGAAACTGGGATTCAGGCGGTCCAAGCGTCCGTCGAGCAGGTCGCCCGCGAAGCGGTTCACCTCGTAGTTCTGGTACAGCTTGGTTCCCTGCGATCCCACGTAGTTCGCCTCGACAGCCCAGTCCCTGCCCAACGCGTATTGGAGGCCGAAGAACCAGTTGATCGCGTATTGGTTCTTCAGGTCAGGCTCCCAGATCTGAATCTCTGCGGGAACGCCGATCAGGCCGCCCCGTTCGTCCAAACCGACCTGCAGGTCCGGAGGCCGGGGGAACATCCACGGCGACTCGTTCGTGCTGCTAAGGCCGTAGACCGGTTTGGCGTCTGTCTGCTTGTTCACATTGGCGACCGCGAAGATCGGCAGGCTTGTGCAGCAGTCCCGATAGAACTGGCCGCCCGGGCGGTCGTAAAATACGCCGCTGCCCGCGCGAATCGACATCTTGCCTTGGCCTGTCGGATCCCAAGCGATGCCTATGCGGGGCGCTATGTTGTTCATGTCGGTTGAGTTCAGGGGCGGGCCCCGCCGCACCCCCACATCGGCAATCCTCTCCGCAAAGGTGCTGCCGCCGCGGAAGTTCGCTCCAACAAAAATCCCGTCTAGATCAGTCGGAACCGGGAATGCTTCCCAGCGTGCGCCCCAGCTGATCGTCAAGTTCGGCCGCACCTTCCAGTCGTCGTTAATGAAGAAGCCCCAGTTGGTGAAGCGCGGCCTGAAGTCGAATCCCCTGGCGTCGCCCGTGGCCGGATCGAAGCCGATATTCCCGTGCGAGAACGGATCGTCGAGAGCGAAGTCCCAGAGGCTGTTGAATCCGTAATTCGGGCGCTCCCACACTGCAGCGAACAGTGCCCCCGCGCCCGGACACCCGCTGTCACAGTTGAAGTTGCCGCCGAATTTGAAGGAGTGCGACCCCTTGTTCCACGTTGTGACATTTCGCCACTGCTGGTTGTTCTGGATGAACACCGCGTCGGAAAAACCCTGTCCGTAGCCCTCGATTCCGGGCACGTTGATTCTAGGGATCTCGCCTCGGCCGATGGGGGCGTCACCCTCAGCGTGCTGCCACGACCACGAGGCCTCGTTGATCACGTTGGTCGAAATGATCCGCGTCCAGTTCAGATTGGCGAACGCGGTCCATTGCTCCTGCATGTTCGTGAAGGCGGGATACACAGAGGGATTGCCGAACAGCACCTGCTGATTCGTCGTGCGGGCTACGCTGCCGTAGATGCGATCCTTGCTCTCGTTAAAGTTGTGGTCGATGCGTAGCGTCCACTGCATGCCATCGCGCGGCAGGGTCTGCGCGAAGGATCCGCGCTCGGTTACCGGGAAGTCGCAAGGAAGCGCACCGACCGGCGTGGAGATCCCCTCCGACCCGCTGCAATCGGAGCCGAGCAAGCTGCCCGCCGTCTGCGCAACACTCTTGCCCACCAAGATGTCCGGAAATTCGTTCATGACCATGGCACCGATGTTGTTCGGATGCCGCTCGCGGACCAGATTGGCGAACTCCCGACTCACGACGGTCCTGCTGAACCCGGCACCGACGCCGGACCTCAGGATGTCCATCGACGCAAACGCAAACGTGCGGTTCTTGATGATCGGCGCGCCAAGGCTCCAATTGGCCTCGTTGCGCCGAAAGACCGGCACGCCGGCGGCTTGGAACCGATTGGGCTTCTGCAGGACGTTGTTGGTGTGGTACCAGCCCAGAGTGCCGTGGACCTCGTTGGTGCCCGACTTGGTGACCACGTTGACCAGGACCGAGGAATTCCGCCCGTATTCTGCGGAAAAGTTATTGACCGACACCCGGAGTTCCTGCACCGAATCGGCGTTGGGATTGTGATTGACCACGCCGCCGCGGGGACTGGCATTGACCGACGCGCCGTCGACGTTGAAGCTGTTGGACTCGGCCCGCTGGCCATTCCCGCTCAGGTTGACGCCGTACTCTGCGGAGAAAATATCGCCCGTCGCCTGCGCGTAGGCCTGGCCGCCGCCAGAGGGCAGCCCGACAACGCCGGGAGTCAACACGACCAGAGTCATGAAGTTGCGTCCAACCAAGGGCAGGTCCGCCACCTCGGTCTCCGCGATCTGGCCCGACACCTTGGCCTCGCCGGTCTCGATCAGAGGCGCTTCCGAGGTCACGCTGACCGTTTCGGTCGTTGCTCCAAGCTCCAGCTGAATATTGAGGGTTGTCGTCTGGGCGACTTCCAACGTCACCCGCTCCTGGACATAAGTCTGGAAGCCCTCGGTGCCGACCGTCACCCGGTAGGTGCTGGCTGCCAGCGCGATAGCGCGATAGCGGCCTGCCCCCGATGTCTCGGCGCTACGGACCGTGCCCGTGTCCACATCTTCGATCTCGACCTGGACCCCTGGGATGACCGCTCCGGCCGGATCCGTGATCGTGCCCTCCAGGATGCTGCTGAACTGCGCCTGCAAGCCTGTCGCAGCCGCCACCAATAACACCGCGAGACGGAAAGCCCGTCCGGTTGGGGAGCCCCCATGGCTGCCGGAAGCCCTCGCCGAGCCGTCTTCGGTCATACCGCATTACCTCCAATTCCATGAGCGCGATTCGGAGCGGCATTGGTCATTCCAGCTATGCGCTGGATGGAACGCCGTCATCGCGCCGCGCCCCTATCTTAGTGGCTTTGCGGGCTCTGTCTACAGAAATCCTCGCTGCCGAGGCCATAGGCCCTCCTCTGACGCAGCACTCCATGGTTCTAGGCGAGATGTGACAGCCGGGGCCGGATTGAATGCTTGAATCCCCGAAGGAATGGTGTCAACAACGGCTCCGGAGAAGACTGTAAGCTAGAAGCGAATCGTGCTGCTTGCTTGGAACGGCACACCCAAGGCTGGCATTCGACGGCTGGTTCAGATTGCGGCCGCCGCGGCCGTGGTGCTGGCTGGGCTGGCGAGAGCGCAAGACCGAGCGGCCGCCCAGACACCGCGCGACCGGTATGCGCAAGCGGTGGCGCACATGGAGCGCGGCGAATGGGCACCTGCGATCACGCTGCTGCGCGAAGTCGTCGCAGCCGTCCCCGGCAACGCCAGACTGCACAACACGCTCGGGATCGCCCTCTCTTCGGACGGCCAAGGCGATGCCGCGGCGGAGCAATTCGGACGTGCGCTCGAACTGGAGCCCGCCTACGCCTCAGCCCTAAGAAATCTCGCAATGCACGAAATGTCGAGGCATCGGCCGAATTCGGCAAGACCCTATTTCGAGCGGCTACTCACCGCCCCGGGCGGAGCTGCGTTCGCCCATCTGGGGCTGGCTGAGATCGCTTTCGCGAACGGCGAGTTCACCGATGCGGTCACGCATTTCGAGGCAAGCCACGGCCTGCTGGGGCGAGACCCGCGGCTGCTTGTAAATTTCGCCGCTGCTCTGGTCCGGACCGGCCACTCAACAAGAGCCGCAGAGGCGCTGGAAGAGCTGCCAGCGACGGCCCCGCCGGACCTGCACTTCCAAGCGGGACTCGTCCTAGCAGGAATCGAGCGGTACGCGGAGGCATCCCGCGAATTCGAGCGGGCCCGCGGAAGCAGCGCCGATCCTTACGAGCTGGGCTTCAATCTCGTCTTGGCGCACTTGAAGAGTGGGCAACACACAAAGGCCACGCTAGCCGGCGAGGCGCTGCTGGAAGCTGGCCACGGCTCGGCAGAACTGTACAACGTGCTGTCCCAAGCGTACGAGAGTTCCGGCGACACCAAGAGCGCCTACGATGCGCTCCGCACGGCGACCGAGCTGGCGCCGGACGACGAATCGAACTACGTGGACCTGATCGCGCTGTGCCTGGATCACGAGAATTTCGATCTCGGCATCGAGATCGCCGACATTTCCGTCGGTCGAGTCCCGGAGTCTCACAGGCTCCACTTGCAACGCGGAGTCGCCCTGGCCATGAAGGGTAGGTTCGAAGACGCCGAGGAAGCGTTCGCCCGAGCGACCGCCCTCGCCCCGGAGGCGAGCTTGCCCGGCACAGCGCTCGGGCTGATCTTGATGCAGCAGGATCGGCTCCCGCAAGCCGTGAGCGTGCTGCGGGAGCGAAGCGAGCGCGCCTTGGATGATTACTTGGTCCACTGGTTCTTGGCGGAGGCCCTGCACCGCTCCGGCGTCGAACCGGGATCGCAGGGCGAAGCAGAAGCCGTGCGGGCGGTGCGCAGATCAGTGGCACTGAATCCGGAGCTGTTTCAATCGCGGCTCCTGCTTGGCCGCATGCTGGCCCGGCGCGGCGTATTCGACGAGGCGATCGAGCACCTCCAGAAGGCCCGTGCAATCGATCCGACGGCAGTGGCCGCAACCTACCAGCTAGCTCTCGTGCATCGAAGCCTCGGAGACACGGAACGGGCTAAGGAATTGCTCGCAGTGGTCGGCCGTCAAAAGGCGGAGGATCGCGAGCAGTTCACCAAGGCCGGCCTGCTCCGCATCGTCCGCGAAGGCACGCCGTGACGTGGCACCGACCGACCGCGAGGCCGTGCCTGCCGGCACCGCAGCCGTCGGGCAAAGCCCTCTCCAGCTCGCTCGGAGGCAGGCGGTTCGGCACGCCGCGTCGAGGCACAACTAGCCGGGCAGCCGGCGCGGCCTTCATGGCGCTTGCAGTTGCAGTCCTGGCACTGATCGCACCTCGAGTCGAACTCGCGGCACAGACCGCGGAGTCCAAGGCCGCTGCGACAAGACACCGCGAGCTGGGATTTCGCTACCTCCGGGAAGGGAGCCCGCAAGCAGCCCTTGGCCAGTTTCACGCAGCGGTCCGGGCAGATGGCGGAGACAAACGTTCGCGCTTGGCGATCGGCATCATCCAAGCGGAGCACGGCAGACTGGCTCAGGCTCTGGACGAATTCGAAGCAGCGGTTGAGATCGACCCAGACTTCGCGGAAGCACACTTCCGGCGCGGACTGGCACTAGAACGGGCCGGGCAGGCCAACGACGCCCTCGCTTCGTACCACCAAGCCCTGAGGGTGGCTCCCGGCCATATACCAGCCATGTATACGTTGAGCCGTGCCCTGCGGAAGCGGGGCGACACGCTCGGCGCACGCCGATGGCTCGAGCGAGTCGTGCGCGAGTCTCCTGATTTCACGGAAGCGATCGTCAATCTCGCGTTGCTGTTGCAGCGCGAGGGCAAGGCTCGGGAAGCGGCCGCGCACCTTGCCCGAGCAACCGCGCAGGAGCCGGCCAACCCACGGGCTAGACTGGCCTTCGGTATCTTGCTCGCAGAGCTCGACGACTTGCCGGGCGCGGTCTCCAGCTTGCGGGCTGCGGTCGAACTACAGCCGGACGATCCGGGCACGCATTACAACTTGGGCCTAGCACTCGCCAAGAGTCAGGCGCCGGAGGAAGCGATTCGGCTCTTTCGCGCTGCACTGGCACTGAATCCGCTCTACCCTGGCGCACGTCGCGCGCTCGGCGCCGCGCTCCAGCAAATCGGCGACCTGGTGGGCGCGGCCGACGAGCTAGAACAGGCGGTTAACGACTTCGATAACGATTCCGACGCGCGGAACACCCTTGGAGCGACGCTGCTCCGCCTGAAAGACCTGGACGGTGCCATCAGGCAGCTAGAAGAGGCGGTGCGGCGGAGCCCGCTGCTCGTCAAGGCGCACCGCAATCTAGCGCAGGCATATCAAAGGGCTGGGCGCAAGGCGGAAGCTTTGGCCGCCAGCGAACAGTCCAAGAAGGCCGCAGCCCGCCAAGCTCGCAGCAACCGAGCGATTTTGCTTGTACAGCAAGGAAAGAAGCTCCTCGAGGACGGGGACGCCTCGGCAGCTGCGAAGTTGTTCCATGAAGCCGCGGAAATCAGTCCCGATTCGGAGGAGGCTCACCTCTACTACGGCATTGCCTTGTGGCAGTCGCGCAGTGACGTCACAGGTTCACTTCGGTCGATAGACCGCGGGTTGCAGATCAATCCTAAGCGTGCGGAGGCGCATTATCGGCGCGGACTGCTCCTAGAGGCCAGCGACAGACGAGACGAGGCAATCGCGTCGCTGAGGGTCGCTGTCGACCTGGCGCCCAGTATGGAGCCCGCCCAGCGCAGCCTAGCCGGCCTTGCCCTGAAGGCAGGGGACCTGAAGCTCGCCCGCCAAGCGGTTGCCGCTGTGCTAGCGTGGCGCCCGGACGATCAAGCTGCACAACGGCTGCTAACGCAGATCCGTGAGCAGACGACGCGTTGATTGCGAACCGTTTGCGCGGATCAATCACGCTGAACAGTCCCGCGGCGCCTTTGGGCGAACTGTTCCGGACCGGCGGACCGGGCCTGTTCGGCTCAATCCGCAGCGAAGATCATGGGTTTCCGCACTCGCCCGTCAGGCTGGCGGTTCGGCAAGTCGCTGTACGAGCATAGAGCGCATTCGCTCCAACACGGCAGCGTGCTGGGGATCGGCCACAAGATTCGTGAACTCGCGCGGATCCGTCTCGTGGTCGTAGAGTTCTTCGTCGCCCCCATCCCCGCCCAGTTGATGTAGCGATACCGGTCTGTACGCACGGTTCGCCCGAAGATGCGGCCTTTCCACTGAACCTGCGAGAACGCGGCATCTTTCACCGAGGTGGACGGATCGTCCAGCAACGGGGCTAGGCTCAAGCCTTCCGGTTCGGCGGGCGCCGCCAAGCCGCACGGGTCGGCCAGGGTGGGGCAGAAGTCTACCGGTTCCACCGAATGCGCGCGAAGCGCGGCTCTTGCCCCGCATGCCCGCTGCTGCGATGGTCAACGGCGGCTTCGCGGATTCCTCTCCATCAGGCTCATCTTCTGCCAGCCCTGGTGCTCGCCGAGCGCAGCGTTCCCCCTCTGTTCCCCGACATTTTCAGTCGCCCGCAGGTACTCTCGCTTACTCAAGACCGCCCGCTGTCAAGCCTTCTCGCTCCCCTCGGTCGCGCCACCCAGACGAGCCGTAGCTTCTTGCTATCTCAACGGCAACCCAAGCGCTGGGTGTCCGCACCAGCCAGAGGTCACCGGGGCCAATCGATTCCGGCCATGACTCGACTCCTGCGGCCGCGAGCGCGCGACTGGCCTACAGAGTGGCCATGTCGGTGTTGTCGAAGCTCCGCTGGTAGTGCCGGACGTAGTCAACCTTTCGCTGCAATGCCTTGACGACACCCTGCGTGAAACGGACTTTCTCGAACCGCTGCGCGCTGCCGAGTCCGCCTGGACTGAAGACGTTGATCTCCATGAGCTTGTCCCCGACAATGTCCAGGCCGACCAAGAACATCCCGTCCTGCACGAGCTTCGGCCGCACCACCTCTGCAACCCGTAGGTGGACGTCCGTGATCTCGGCCTCCTGCAGCTTGCCGCCAGCATGGATGTTGCTTCGCATATCTTCCCCTGTTCGGAGCCTTCGGAAAGCGGCGTACTTGCCCCGGTAGCGGAACGGGCTGCCGTTCATGACAAACAGCCGCGTATCCCCTTCGGCCGCCGCCGGCAGGTATTCCTGAGCGATGATGTAGCCGTCCCGGCTGAGGGCCTCGATCATCTGGTTCAAGTTCGATCCACTGCCGGGCTGGACGAGAAACACGCCAGATCCACCGGAGCCTTGGAGCGGCTTCAAGACGGCCCGGCCACCCTCGGCCTTGATGAATTTCTTGATCTCGTCCCTGTCCCGGCTGATCAACGTGCGCGGGCGAACCGATTCCGGGAACAGCTGGAAGTACATCTTGTTGGTGGCCTTTGCCAAGCCGTTCGGATCGTTCAGGACGATCACGCCGTGCCGCATCGCCACTCGGCCGAACACGATGCCGGCCGTCTGCGCCCAGGACCGTTCTCCTTGCTCGGTCGAGGGATCGCTTCGCAGCAGGAGCACGTCGAGGTCATCAACGGTGATCCTCTCGACGCGCGCCTTCGACCCTTGGACATCTCTCAGAAACGTGGCCTCGTTGCCGTACGACTGCTTAGGCCCCGTTCGAGCGATTGCATGCACTTTCTCGTCCGTGTCGTAGACGAAGTCGCCCGCTCCCATCAGCCACGCCTCGTGACCCGAATTAACGAGCTGCACTGCCAAGCGGATCGTCGTGTACCCAGCCTGCTCGGTGCGAACGTCGTTGACCATCAATCCGACTCTCATTGCCCCCTCCTCGGTAGCGGTTCATCAGTCAACAGGTCGATCAGGTCGGCACTCTGCTTGGCCAATTGCAATCGCCCTGTTGCGACAGGATCCTGCAGATAGCGTGGACGGAGCGACGGAGGACGCAGGACCTGCCTCCGCAGCAGTTCCTCCATCACGCCCAGATCGTCGAAGCCGATCTTCCCGACCAGCAACGGCTCTATGCTGGCCCCGTCCCGCAGGTAACGCAGAATACGCAAGATTCCGCGGAGATATGTCGCGTCCTTGGTCAATCCGCCAGAGCGGAAGACACGCGCCGTGATTCCGAACGCAGCTCGCCGGGAGAAGCCGTGGGCCTTGTGGAGCCGATCAAAGGTCTGAACGAAATCGGCACCGTCCGTTAGGCACTTGACCGCGATTACTCGCGCTGCCAGCAGCCGCAGTCGGGTGGGGTTCAGACCGCCCACAAGGTACTCGCTGAACACAGCCAGACCCTCTTGCAACTCGTCGTAGCCAGCCAGTCCGGATCGCAGCAACCGGAAAGGCTGGGCATGGCCATTCATGAAGGTCACGAGGTGTGTGCCCACCTCATGCTGGACCAGCGCTTCAAGGCGAGCGCGAGGGACTTGCAAATCCGTTCCGATATACAGAGTTCCATTCGAGACCACGAGTCCGGCAACGCTCGCGCTCACTTCGATGCCGGCCCGCGCTTCGTCGTCCTGAAGCCGCAGAAACTCAATCTCTTCCCGCGCTCTGGCCGCAAATTCGGAAGCGGTCACCTTGCAGGCTCCTTGATCGGCTTCTGGGGATGCCGGAACTATCTCCAGCACCCTGCGGGCCTCCTCAAGCAGGGGCTGGTCCACGTCGCCAAACACAAGCAGGCTCGCATACAGGAAGTCCCGCGAGTCCCTAGCGGCGAGGGCCGTGAGCTGCCAGTCGAGTTCTCGCTGCTTCTTGCGGAGCATCCACCCCAGCTCTGGGTCCTCGATCCTCCTGATCGGAGCCGAGTAAAGCTCCCGCTTCAGTTCGAGCGGGGCTATCTGTAGAGGCCGGTACCCGAACCTTGGAGGCTCGGTCCCGCCATTGCGCTCGAAGGCGGTCCAAGCGGTATGGAGGTTGATCGGAGTCACCGAGAGCAAGAAATCGATCCGGTCGGCGATTTCGGCAAGGGTCCGGTCCGCCTGCCATACGGCCTTGACGACCGTGCGACGCCCTAGCATCTGGTAGTGGCTCGGGCGGGACGAGGTCTGCCGGCGAACGAATTCGACCAGCGCGTGCTTGTTGCTCTTGGAAAACGCCCGACGCAGCTCCCGCAACGCCACGGGAAAGACATCCTGACCGTCCTCGGATCGGTAGACAGGCCGCACTTCGAGCCCCAGTAGATGGACGCCCCGGGTCGCGAGTCCGGATCCAGCCAGGCCGGCGCCGACGCCGGGAGGGCCGATATCTGGTTCGACGAGGGATTCCACCACCGGCCGAGTGCGCAGAATCCGCATGGAACGCAGCGAGCGCTCGAAGGCTTCTACTGTAGGAAATAACTCTCTCGAGCCGCTGTGCCAGAGGCGGAATGCGGGCTTTCGCAAACCCACTCCGTCCGTCTCGGCCCCTCCATCGGGGGACGACCACACCTCGACCAAGAGAAACGCCCCGAATATCGGGAGATTGACATCGACAATGCCCTGAAGCAGCGCCGTCAGTCCGCCATATAGTCGCGCATCCGCGGATCCGAGCACGTAGGAAGCTTCGCCTAGCACCAACTTGTCGGTCCCTTCATCGGGTCGATCGAGGGGCTTTCTGTAGAGAAAGAGAAAAGGGAGTCTGCGATCAACGTGGATCCGTCCCCACAGAGGAAGCGTCCGCCGGACCGCCCGGTTCTGACGCAGCCGTTCCAAGACCCCGTTGATGAAGGGCTCGCTGATCGGCGCTGGTTGCTCGGTGGGCATCTTAGCCGCGTGCGATCCGACTGACCTCTTCGAGCACGCCAGGAACGGTGGATCGCAGCGCGGCTACGATCGCTTGGTGCTCGTCGGGATTCAACGCTCCCGACCACTCGTCCATGAAGAACTTCTTGAACTCGATGGCCAGTGCACAGCCAGAATCCGGGAATTGCTTGTGGATCCAGCGGGAAAAATGGCCGCCTCCGAACTTCACGTTCTCTCGGACATCCAGGTGGCGCCCGCGGAAGTCGAACTGCCGGAGATCGGCGATGAACCGGTCAACCACCGGTGCCCACCGGGCCCGATCCATCGATGCCGTGCCGATATTGACTTCGGGGTTCGTGGCTGGATCTGCGGGTGGGTCGGCGGTCCCCTCGCGTCGGTGGTTGTAGGAGTGGAGGTCAAAAACGACGAAGGCACCATGTCGCCTGGCGGCAGCAGTCAAGACGCCGTGAACATGGCGGTAGAACGCGTCGTATTGCTCCAAGGAGTCCCTGATCAAGGGCTCCCCGGGCTCCGCTCGCCAGACGCGAAGCCCCCACGCGTCAGCCGGAGTTCGATACACCGCCTTTTCCCGGGGGCGATTGAGGTCAACCTCAAACCGGGAACGGCGCGCGACGACCCGCGTCTGGGCAACCGCCGTCCACGCGCCTGTGTACGGATCTTCTTCCCGAAGGCGGTCCGGCTCCGGAAGGGACAGTTGTTCCGCCACGTCGGGGCGAACCTCGTGCCCGTCATGTACGGCCGTGGCGATCAATGCGGCATCGGAAACGACACTGCGCCACAGCGGGCCAAGGGTCTCTTTCCTGAATTCGTGTGCTTCCATCTTCGACTTGGTCTCACCCATGCTGGCTCCCTCTGGGAGCGGCCCCACCTCAGCCCCCCACTCTCGCAGCGCACGCCTGCGGCGAGCGGACCCTGCGCGCGGAACGAAGCGGCTTCCCGACCATAGATGGGCCTCACTCGATGGCCACTGTTTCGCTCGCGCACACAAAGAGCACATCGTTTGCGCCGTCGAAACGGTTCAACAGGGCTTGTTCCGCCATCTCGGAATTCAATTCCTCCTCCGTTAGGCTCGCGATCACCAGATCGGTGTCCGAGGAATGCCGGCTCACTTGGCTCTCAAGCGAAATACCGGCCTCGGGCCTGATGCTAGTCAAGTTCTGCCTTGATATCGGGAGGCGCCCCTCTCTCATCAGGGCCGACAATTTGTCTGCTTCCCGCTTCGAGTCCCCTTTTTCCAAGTAGGCAAACAGCCTGATCGTGGCGCGTTTCCAGTCCGGGTGCCCGACGACGATATAGGCGAGGAGCAGCATCAGCCTGGCATTGTCCGTCCCATTGTCGGTGATCCAGATATCGATTGACGACCGGTAGCCGAAACGATATTGCGTCGACCGCAGGATTAGGGCATTGAACCTCGCGCCAGTCGCCACCCGTGCAGCCCGCACGGTTTCGTCGGTCTCGTCGGACTCCTGCTTGGAAAATTCAAGCAGGACGCAGTTGTTGGGCAAACCGGAAATGCCGGGCATTTGGAGTGTCTGTGCGACAGCCGTGCGGAAAGACGGAGATATCAACGCGTCGACGAAGACCTCCGCCTTGCTGTCGGCCGTGCGCTGGATCAGCTTCTCGACATGTCTCTGCGCCTCGGTTTCCGTGAAAAACGTGTATTCGCCCTCAAAGAACTGGATGAAGTGTCCGAATCCATGCCGCTGGCTGATCCACCTCAGCAGATCGAAGTGCCCCACTCTTCGGGCTCCGAACCGGGTTATCGCGACGACAGACGGCCTCCATCCCCCCTCCTCCTTCTGGATTCGATTCTGTTGCAGCTTGATCTGGAGACGGCGGGTCAGTTGGAACATCGTGCCTTGGAAGATCGCCGTGAGATCCCGCTCGCCCTTCCGAGTGCGTCTCAGCCCGTAGTAGATCGCCACCATCAATACGACCGCGATGAGAGCGTAGAGCACATTCATTTGGATCATCATCACGCCGCACATTAGTGCGCCGATCAGCGACAGGTACCAACGTGAGTGGAAGGTCGGGCGATAGGACGGATTGCCCGCGAAGTACTCGAGAAACGAGACCGTGCAGAGTGCGCCGTACGTGACCATGAAGAACATGCTGAGGATCTGGGCAATGAAATCGACACTCCCCAAGGCGACGAATACGACCGCGATCGCGCTCGAAGCGTAGGTCGCGACGACGGGTTCGTTCCCCGGTCCGCGTCCCGCTTCCAGGATCCGATTCAGCTTCGGCGTGGGGAGTACGTTGTCACGCGCGAGCGCCTGCAGTGTCCTCGGAGCGACGAGGATTGAACCGAGTGCCGAGGACAGCGCCGCCGCAGCCAGCCCGATGTGAATCGCGGGTCCCCACAAAGCGATTTGCGCCATCACGAATTGGTCCGCGCCCAAGGCTTCCGGCGTTGCGCTTTGCGCCAGCTTGACCGCAACCAAGGTATACACGACCATGCCGGTCAGCGTCGCGCTGATCGTGCCGACAGGAATGCTCTTGCCAGGATTCCTGAGGTCACCGGAGAGGCCCAGTCCCGCAATCATCCCCGTGAATGCCGGAAAGCATGTCGCAAACACCGTGCCGAAGCTGTCTGAGTCTTGTATCCGAGTGGTCAGGTTGAGCCCGTCGGGCCGAATCGACTCGGGCCCGCTTCCGAGGAGGAAAGCACCGATCGACGCCGCAAGGATCGCGCTGACGATCCAGAGCAGCCGGACGCCGAGATCCGCTCCCTTCGTGAGTATCAGCGCAACCATCAGCACCGTGGCCGGCAGGCTGACCCAACGCGGATCCGGGTCTAGGCCGTAAGCCCCTGCGGCCCACTCGCGAGCGGGCTCGAAGGCTTCTGCGAATGCGACCAAATAGAAGGCCACCGAAATCGCTTGTGACAGGTAGAGCGCGATTCCGATCGCACCGCCGATGCTGGGACCGAACGAGCGGCTGACGATGTAGTACGCACCGCCTCCCGCCACTCGGCGATTCGTGGCGATTTCCGACACCGCCAGGACAGTTGGGATCGTGACGAGATGTCCGAGCAAGATGATCCCTAACGTGCCCCACAAGCCGACGTGCGCAACTGCGTAGCCGAATCGTAGGAACAGGATCGCGCCTAGAATCGTGCTCACGGAGGCCAGAAACACGGGAGCAGTGCCAAACCCCAGACCCCGGTCCGCGGCAGTCGACCCACTGCTGGCCGATCTGATTCGAGCAGCTGTCATTGCGGTTGCAAGCGTGCGGGCGAAGAGACCCGCGCAGTTGCTCTTTCGTGCAACACTCGAAAGCCGTCCGGATAGATGCCTAATGGCAGACCCTGCCAGCGAATATCGCTATCGATACTGACTCCAACGGCGGTCGTGCAGCGCGCGAACGTTCCAAGCCGTCCTGTCGCCCGAAACCAGCTCCCGTCGCCCGGAAGATCATCCAGCGTCAACTCACTGCCCGCCTGTATCCTTACAACCCCACCGGAACTCGGATCGTCACAACGGAGCCCGTTGACACCCTTTCGACAGCGTCGAGTGCCAGACCCGCTCGATTGTCAGTCCTCAGATCCACAGTCTCCAACCGCGCGCAGTCCGTTGAGAGCGTGCGGCCCTCGCGCGCAAAGCAGCCACATTGTCCTTCTCGCTCGGTTCTGAGCCAACTCGAGCTCGAAGCTGCCCTTGCCACGTCCGGTGACCTGCGAGTAGCTGGCCAAGAATCACGTTGTCAAGGTCAGCTTGGCGTTCTCGAACAGCGTGCCGGTTGTGGGCGACGCCCGCTGGTCGCGAGCTTCGGCTACGGGGCAATCTTGCCAAGGACCTGTCGAAACTCGATCTCCGCCACCTTCGCAGCAGCCTGCAATTCTAGTGATCGTAGTTCCGCGCCCAGTGCGGCCCGCAAAGACTCCAGTGCACCCAAGGCATTCGATTCACCACGGCTGTGCCGAGCCAGCGCGGATTCCTTCAATTCCCGTGCCGTTCGCAAGACACTTCCTCGGTAAGAGACTGCGGCGATGCGACGGATTCGGTAGGTTTCGCGAGCAACCTGGACTTCGGCCACAACCCTGTTGCGAAGCACGCTAACTCGCTCGCGGATGAGGCCCTCGGCTACACTCGCCGAACTCGCGCGAGGCGGTCGGCCACGGGGAAGTGGCACCGGCATTGACACGGCAACGTACGGGCCGATCGCGAGGCGGTCTCCTACATCCGCACGCTTGATTCCGCCCTGCAATGTCACACTCGGCCTCCAGTCTCGGTTTGCGCTGGAGGCTCGCAGGCGAGATGATTCCAGAGCGGTGATCGCCGATTGAAGGTCGGCACGGTTCGCCTGCGCCATTTCCAGCGCTTGATGAAGCGGAACGAGATCCTGCGCCAGCGTCAACGTACCCTTCGCGCGCAGGGCCTCCGCGCTGACTCGACCGCCCAGCAGATCGGCGAGAGCA
Organism: Bryobacterales bacterium; assembly: GCA_022823865.1. Taxonomy (GTDB): domain Bacteria; phylum Acidobacteriota; class Terriglobia; order Bryobacterales; family UBA6623; genus VXMF01. The sequence goes on along the minus strand of JAJEHF010000223.1, from coordinate 7,876 downwards.
CCTCTGGACTTAGCGGCAAGAATCTCGGTTTCCGACAGCGAGATCCGCAGCTCGGCAAGATTCTGTTCCGTCATAAACGCGTCGCGCTGCGATGCCTCGCCGGCCTCCTCCAAAGCCTTGACGATTTCTCCCAGTCGCTCTTGCTGGGAAATGCCATCGAGGATGACCCGCCGCCGTTCCTGGGAATGGACGAGTCGGTAGAATTCGACGAGCATTCTCGATTGCATTCGGCCCACGTCGAAATCCGCGCGGGCCCGTTCCGAGTCGGTCGCCAGTTCCGCCTGCCGCTTGGCCACTGCATCCTGCCGACCCAGTGAGAACGTCTGCTCAACAAAAAAGAACTCGGTACGCCCGGCGCCCTCGAAGGACGCGTTCACTGAAGGGCCCGTGTAAGCTGCTTGCGGTGCCGTGTTGGCATGGGTCGAGGTGAGTCTCCCGCGACGCTCCCTCACCCGGGAACTCTCGCGCAAGATCTGGAGCGCCTGGACCTCGGTGAGCTCTTGTGCGAGTGCTGCCGCCGGGAGCAGGACCAAAAGCAGCATGGCGGGGGCCCTCGCACCGGATAGAGGAATCACGAATGCCCCCCAGTTCGATCGCTTGCGCTGCCCTGCGGACCGTTCCGCAAGTCAGCGTCGTGGGACACTCCTGCAGCCCGGCCAGGCCCTGTTTCCGGCACTCCGCGTTTGGCTGTTCGGACACGGACCGATCTTGCGGAGCACAGAAAAGCCTCCAAGCGCGAGCAAGCTCTTGCAATCAGCACCGTCGCACTGGCTGTTACTACTGCCATCGGAGGTCGTGCATCCTCTTAAATCCCTCAGATGAGGCTCGAGAGCGCAGTCGCTAGTCCCAGGAAACTAAGGAAGCCAAACACGTCAGTCACGGTGGTTAGGATGATTGACGAGGACTGCGCAGGGTCCTGACCCAAGGCGTCGAGAAGAATCGGAATGACGGCCCCGGCGACACCGGCTATCGCCATCGCGAGAATCATCGCGGTACCGATCACCAAGACGAGGCCGACTGAAGCGCTCCAGACATAGACGCCGGCGCAGGCCACGATCGCAACCCCGATTCCGTTCAACGCTCCGGCGATGAGCTCCTTCAATGCCACCCGTGGCAGCTGGCGGCGGGTGATTTCCCGCACCGCGAGTCCGCGCAGCACCACCGCGAGCGCCTGGCTCCCGGTGTTGCCGGACTGGCCTGCCACGACGGGAAGCAATACCGCCAGGGCGGTGAACTGAGCGATCGTTTCCTCGAACAGTCCGACGACAGTAGCTGCGAGGAAAGCCGTCGCCAAGTTGACTTGTAGCCAGGGCAAGCGCTTTCGGACCGCGAATCCAGGCCCCGAGAGCGCACTCTCCTCCCTGCTCGCACCGGTCATGCTGACCAGATCCGCGCTGAGCTCCTTGCCCACCTCCTCGATCAAGTCGCTGAGCCGAAGGACGCCGATCGGGGTGTTACCGGGACCCACGACAGGCAGCATCGCGAGCTTGCAGCGTTGCATCGTCTCGACGACCTCGGACCGGGGGGCGAACGGCGAAACCGCGACCAGAGGCTGCTGGACTAGGGAGACAAGGGAAGTGTCCGGCCTGGCCAGCGCGACCTCGTGAAACGGAACCGTCCCGACCAGACCGCCGTCGCTGTTGATGACGAACAGGCCAAGACCGGTCCGACCCGCGCCCGCGACCTTCAGGCGCGCGAGGGCATCCGCTGCCGACATCGTCGCGCGAAACACCGCGATTCTTGGATCCCTTAGCCGGCCTGCACTCTCGGGTGGATAGGTTGCCAAGGCACGGAGTTCTCCGGCGTCTGCCGAGCGCATTCGTTCCAGGATCTTGCCGCGCTGAGTGGCGGTCAATCCACCCAGGATGGCGCCAGCTCGTGACGGTGGCAGGTTCAAGAGGAGGTCTCCCGCAGCCATGGGCTCGGCCGACTCGAGGATGTCCAGCGCGGTCGCAGGCGAGAGGGTCCGGAACGCCTCGGAGCATTCCTTGGCCTCGATGTCTGCCACGACACCGGCGGCTACTGTCGGGGCCATTCCCTCGAGACAGTCTGCCGCCGCGCCGGGGTGCCGCACGATGAAGTCTCGGGCGAGGAGGGGATGGAGGTCCGTGTGGGAGCTAGGCACGACTCGCTCCAGCGTCGTCGTGGGCGACCCTCGGAATCGCGAGAGCCTCACCCAACAGTCGGCCCATGCCGCACCAGTACAGCTCGCAGATCGCTCCGATCAGGTTCGTGGCCCGCCGCGGGGCCCCTCGTTCCTGCAAGGCCCTAAGGGCATCCTCGCTCAGCACGCCCGCGAGCCTGCCGGAGGGATCCAGAACAGCGACAGGCCCGCCGCGGCGGCGTTGGTCCGAAGCCAGCGCTGACACAGAAACGCGCTGCGATACCGTCCGGGCGCTAGCCAGCCGCAGCGATCCGACCGGCCAATCGCGCGGCGCGACGAGAAGCTGGCCTAGTGTGACCGCACCGCGTAGCCGTCTATCCCGGCTGATCACGAACAGCGTGGGCGGCACCGACGCCCCGGTCTCGCGCAGCCGGTCGATTGCCTGCCCCACGGCAAGGTCGTCGGGGAGGGTGCAAGCCCGCGGATCGGCCGCCGCACCTGCAGAGTCCGGAGGGAGCCGCAGGGCACGCTCGATCAGCTCTCTCTCGCGGGCGGCAATGCCTTCAAGAATGCTCGCCCTTGAGGCTTCGGGGAGAACGCGCAACAGCGCCGCGGAAGTTGCGACAGGGCATGTCTGCAGCACTTCGCGACGCGAAGCGGCCGGCAACCCTTCGAGGCAAGCACCGGCCTCGATTGGCGACATCAGCGCAAGCACTCCGGCCAGTGTCTCCTCAGGTGCGTCAGCCAAGGCCTTGGCCACGTTGGTCGCTGGGTGTCGCTCCAGAACCTTCGCCGCTTCGGCAGGATAGCGATGGAGATGTTCGAGCGCGAGAGCGCGCGTGCCGGCAGTCACCGATCTCCCCCGACGACGACGAGTGGTTCGTCGCTGTACTTCCGGGCTGGCAGGTGGATCCGATCAGCGCCAGCATCGATCACGATTGATGTAGGCGTGATCTCGCGCACATTCCCCTCCGCTTCCCCGACGCGCACGTGGTCGCCCACGCTCAATACCTTCGATGCGTAGTGCGAAGCCATGATGTTGGCAACAACGGAGCTCGATCCGAGACCGAATGCCAAGGCCATTCCGCCGAGCGCCGAGGCCAGAATGACTGTTGCCATCGACACGAAGATGCTGCCCTGTACACCAACTTGCTGCACGCTGACGATCACGGCGACCGCAAGGATCCCAGCCTGTGCCATCCGGCCAAGAACGCCCGGATTCGACATCCCTGCGGTGGCGGCGATGCCGGACACCCAGTGATGCGCGAGGCCCCCGAGGCTTGCGCCGGCGAAGAGGAGTACGAGCGCCAGTACGACCTTCGGCAGGAAATACGCCAGGTCCTGCAACAACTCCGCAGCGAACGGAACCGACAGCTTTTCGATCGCCGCGGTTGCGAAGTACAGCAGGATGGCCCAATAGACTCCTCGCCCGATCACTCTCGGACCAGCGCGCCAAAGCCCCATCCGCTGCCCGGCTGCGCGCTGCTCGATGCCCGCTTCGATCCGACCCGAGACCTTTTCTACGGCTCTCCTCGCGACCGAGCCGCAGACGGAAGCCAAGGCCCAGCCGCCCAAGAGCCAAGCAGCGGCAGCCAAGAGTTGCGGCGCGCCGTCCCGGACCCACGCCGATGCTGTGTCAAGAAGCTGAGTCAGGTACGAGAATTCCATGGTGCCTCCTTGTTCGATCGCTTTGGCAGGTGGTGAAGAAGCTCCGGCTAATCATTCGATGGCTCGGATTCGCCACCGATCGGCGGCTCCCGCTTGATGGCGGCGTTGAGCAGCTGCGAATTGGGCAGGCTCCAGTTGCCATCTTCGGAACGGAGGAGGGTGTCGACAGGGCCGATCCTCTCCAGGCTTCCGCGCTGGCCAAGCACCTGGACGATCGAGCCTTCCGGGATGCTCTTTCGCAAGTAGTATCCGGCCAGGATCGCGCTCACTACGTCTCGTGAGCCCACGGCGAATGCATACGCAATCGAGAACAACGCGGCGGCAAGGATCGCGATCAAGGACCACTGCAGCAACGCGGACTTGACCCCCAGCTGCTCGACAGCCACGATGCTCGCGACGACGATCATCGACCCACGAGCCGCGAGCCCGAGGTTGTATGAGTAAGGCACTTCGGAGGCAGCCGCGGCTGAGCTCACCGCGTTCCCAACAAAGCGGGCGAGCAGCAGTCCGAGCATGAAGATCAGCAGCGAAGCGACGACGTTCGGAAGAAAGCCGATCAAGAGGTTGGTAGCCGTGGCGACCGATGTCAGGCCTAGCGTCTCAGCAGCTGGCAGGACAAAGGTCAGGAGCACGATCCAGTACAGCAATCTGCTGATCACTCCCGACAGCGGGCGCTGGATTCCAGCTTCCTGCAAGATCTCGCTCGATCCGAGATAACCCCCTAGATCGTCGAGCTTCGTCCGGGCAAGAACCCTCGCGGAGGCGGCCTGCGCGATTCGGGCGATGATCCATCCGATCAGCAAGATCGTGAGCATTCCGGCGATCTTCGGTGCAAACGTGGCGAATTGCGCCCCCAGGTGTGCCAGCGAGCTCAAGACGATCTCGCCGAAGTGTCCAAGACTCTCAGTCATGATTCTGTGTCCTCCTGTTGTCGGCCCGAAGCAAGGAAATCAGCGCTCCGATCGACGACCACAGGTGTTCTTTCACGAACACTGTGGTGCTGAATTCGACGATGTCCCGAATGCTCATCGAAGCGTAGGTGCGGCTAATGGCCGCTTCGGCAAGCGTGCGCCTCGGTTTGGGCTCTCGATCCATGAGTGGAGCGAGCAGCCTCCGGGCGTCCTCCTCCGGGAACTCCTTGTCCTTGATCCTGTTTGCCATCAACTGTCCTCGCTGAGCTGCTCGCGCAATTCCTGGAGTCCCCGGTGCACACGCATCTTGATCGCCGATTCCCCTAAGCCAAGCTGGGCAGAAATCTCCTTGTACGTCTGGCCCTCAAGAAAACGGAGCGAAATGGCCACGCGCGTCGTGGGATCGAGTGTTTCCATCGCCCGCTCGAGCACAAGCCTCCCGGGGTCCCCTCCTGAACTGGGAACACGCGCCGATCCTCGCAGGAAATCGCCGTATTCGATTCGCTTCCGGGCTTCACGGAAGCGCGTCCTGAGAAGATTGCGCGAGGAGTTCGTGGTGATCGTGAGCAGCCAGTGCTCGAACGGCTGATCCGGGCGGAAGCGCCTGATCGATCGGAACACGCGCAGAAACACGTCTTGGACGACTTCTTCTGCGTCCTCGACAGAACCGACGAGCACGTAAGCCCGCCGATACACCATTGCCGTGTATTGCTCAACCAGTTCCCGGAAGGCCGTCGTTCCATATGGGCCGTCTTCTTGGACCCGACGGACGAGTAACAGCGCTCGTGATTCAAGTTCGGCGTTCCCAGCATCGGCTGCTTGGTCCGTTCCCACGCTGTGCTGCCGTCGGCTCCCAAACATACCTAACCCCGGCGCGAGGCAAATCGTCACGCGATGTGGCCTCGCCGGCAGATTCTGCAGATGGGATCCGCAACGCCGATCTCGGGAATCCGCTCCGTTAGGCCACCTAGCCGTCGCGAGTCGCTGCCTCACGCGGCCGGCCGGCCCTGCCGACGGAGAGCCTGAATCGTTCTCGTTGATCGCGCTCCCCGCTGGCCGGCCCCCGTGAAATTTCAATCGCTCCCGCTGTTTCTGCTCTCTCCCGCTTGGTGGTGAGTGGTGTGTTCCAGATTATCCGACCCCTGAGCGAAGCCTCTCACGAGGCCAGCCCGTGAAGTCGCTAGCACTCGAACCGACTCCCGGAAATCGCCCACGCTCTCACGGTGTCCTGCTCCGCGTGACGACTTTCCCGTTGGCGGGGTTATTCCTATGCAGGGGGCAGCGACGGCGCAGCGCTCAAGACGATGGGACGAATAGGGTCATTGCTCTCGGACCGCTGTCAGCCGTGTCGATCATGTCTCGTCCGGTCGGCCGAGAGCGCCACAGCCTTCCAAGGCTGGTCGGGGAAATACACGGGCTGTCCGCCAGCCGAGCTTGAAACGACGCCGACGGATTCGGGGCGTCTGACACTTGCTGTCTGGAGGCCGACTGCCATTCGCCGCAGCGAACTTCGCGTTCCGATCTCCCGCAGGCTGACCTACGCACGCTTCGGCTCTTCGACCGCTTCGGCACGGCGCCTGCCGCCGCGGTCGAGCGTAACGACTGCGGCCTTGTCAAGAGAGCCTGAGTTACGTTCGAGTCGTCGATTCTCAATGGCCTCACGTTCGACATTTCCCAAGCTCGCCGGCCTCCCTGCCGAGCCCCAGCCAGGGCTAGCACCATTGCCCAGCCGCTTGCAGTCGCACCGGAAAGCGGAGCACAGAAGATGAGCAGCACTTCGCGACGATTCCGGTGGATCGGCCTCGCACTCTTCGCAGCGGCCGCCATCGCAAGCGCTTGGTTCACCCTTCGGTGGGCAACAGCCGCATTCCCGGTTCTAGGCGAGTTCCTGCGGACTACCTGGCACCGGCCGTATTCGATCATCGGCACGTTCGAACTATCGCCCAGATCGCTGACGACGATGGCGGTCTACGTGGTGCTGCTTTGGCTCGGTGCGCGAATCGCGACCCGAATGCTCCGCACGAATCTCCTGGACAAGACCGTGCTCGACGAGGGGCACAAGTTTGCCTTCCAGGGGATTTTCAAATACTTTGTTTTCGGCTTCGGGCTCCTGGTCGGCCTGCATGTTCTCGGCATCGACTTGAGCAGCATCGCTCTCTTCACTGGAGCGCTGGGAATCGGCTTGGGGCTGGGCTTTCAGACGATTGTCAAGAACTTTGCTTCCGGGCTGATTCTGCTGATCGAACGGCCTGTCAAGGTCGGGGACCGAGTCGAGGTGGATAATCTGCTCGGGGACATCACCCATATTGGATCAAGGGGAACGTGGATCCGGACTAACGAGAATGTCATGATCATCGTTCCCAATTCGGAATTCATCGACGGGAGGGTGACGAACTGGACCGCAAACGACCGTAACGTGCGCATCAACGTACCCCTCGGCGTCTCATATGGCAGCGATCCGGAACATGTGCGATCCGTGCTGGCGCAGGTAGCCCAGGAGCACCCAGATGTCCTCAACGAGCCGCCATCGGACGTGATCTTCAAGGGCTTCGGCGACAGTTCCCTCGATTTCGAACTGCGTGTCTGGACCGCAAGACAGGTCACAACGCCCAAGATCATTGCCAGCGACCTTTACTTCAAGATATTCGCCGCATTCAAGCAGGAAGGAATCGAGATCCCGTTTCCCCAGCGAGACCTCCACTTGCGGTCGGTTGCCAACTCGATCCCGCAATTCGGGGCATAGGCGGAAGTTATCGGGACTAACCCTGCTCTCCCGGATCCTCCCCGTGAGGGTGGTGAGCAGCCTACGATGCAGTGCTTTGCCCTTGCTGTCGCGGTGGCGCGCCAGCCCGTCCGAGCAGTTCGCAAGCCCGCCTCCGCGACCTCTCGCGAGGCCGCTGATCTGTCGACCCTCGCTGGTGAGCTGCTTGCGCGGCGCTTCCGCGCGCATCGCAACACGGCACCACGACGCTGTTCGCCGGCCTGGACACGCGCACTACAGCCATGCCTGCACCGCACCCTCAGAGACGCGTCGCGTCATGGGACACATTGATTACTGTGAAACAAGCCGAGGCTGCGGACAAACCTCCCCCACCCGCGCTCACTTCCAATGAGCGACCACCTGCGAGGGGCGCTAGCCCAACGTCGGATCGTCACGCCAATCCGGGCAGCCCCGTTCTATGGCCCGAACAGA
>JAJEHF010000071.1 GCA_022823865.1 Bryobacterales bacterium | reverse complement strand
TGGCCCAGATTTTGCGCTGCGTGGGGGCGCGGCTGCCGCTGGTGATCCGCCAGTGCGGTCGGCCGGCCCGGGAGGCGCAGCCGGAGGTGAGCCAGGCAGCCTGACGCTGTTTGCGCAATCAAATCGCTGCCGAATCCGGGCATTGTAGTGCCACGCCCGATTTCTGCCTACCCTAAGCTATTGCAATAGCTTGGTTTAGCGAAACGCGAAAATCAAACTGTCGAAGATGAGGCTAGCATCGAGTTGCCGATAGTTGGGATGCAGCGCCGTGATCGGCTACCGGAATCCGCTGATCCTCTCGGGGTGCGAGGGAAGCAGTTTCGCTGACGGCTAAGTCTAACGGTCCGTAGGTCTGGTCTCAATGCCGAGCGGTATGGGTTTTTTCGGAGAAATTCCCGGTTCGATCTAGGCAGCCGTTCGCCGGGGCTAAACGAGCTCCGTGATCTCGCCGCTCGATTCGATCTGGGCCCGACGAAGCTCGTAGGTCTTTTGCAAATTCAGCCAGACCTGCGGTGTCGTCCCGAAATAGCGCGCTAGGCGCACCGCTGTGTTGGAAGTCACTCCCCGCTGACCGCGCAGGATTGCCGTGATGCGGTTTACCGGCACGGCCAGCTCCTTCGCCAGCGCGTTGGCCGACAGGCCGAGTGCATCGAGTTCGTCCCGCAATATCTCTCCCGGATGGACTGGTCTCATGCCGTTAACCGCATTCATGGCTCAGCCCTCTCGGTGATCATCCACGACTTCCATCTCGCACGGCTGAGCGACCCGAGAGATAGGTCTGAGGTGGCAGGCGCGCCAGGACTCGAACCTGGGACCCTCTGCTTAGAAGGCAGATGCTCTATCCGGCTGAGCTACGCGCCCGCAGCACTCTCATCGTAGACTAGGCGGACTGGCTCGGCAGGCAGTGCGTTGCGCCGCTCCAGTCGCGGAACAGCCGCTGTGTCGAGCCGCCGAATCGTATTCGGCCGGGCCTACCTAGGCTTCAGCTTCTTTGCGAGCCGATCCGTGATGTGGTCGACCAGCGAGGGGATGGAGGCCGTCACGACTGCTTCGACTTGCTTGCGGATCGCGCTCCGCAATTGCTCCGCGCTCTCATCCCCGAGAGCTTGGTTAACGAGCAAGTCTATCGCCGCGGGCTTGGACTTCGATCCCTCCGAGGCGGCGCCGTCGCCGCCGTTTCCGACCAGTGCGCTGAGGGTCTCGGGATCGAGCGGTTTCTGCAACACGGTCGAAACGCCTGCCTGCAGGGCCTCGGTGCTATCTACGGTCTCCAGCGGTCCGGCCAGCAAGACTACGCGCAGCTTTTCCATTCCGGGCAGGGAAAGCACTTCGCGGCAGATGTCGAAGGCGTTGAGCTCTCCGAGGGTGCTGTCTAGCAGCACGATGTCCGGCTTGCTCTGCGCGATCGATTCCAGAGCCTCCGAGCCGACCATGGTGCCGGCGATCTCGTGCCCTTCGGCGCCGAGAGACTTCTCCACCATGCTGTGCACGTGGGGATTGTCGTCTGCGACGAAGATGGTGGCCACGGGGCTCAGTTCTGCTCGTCTTGTTCGGCTGGGGTCTCGCTGGACTCGGTCTGGGGTTGGTTCAGGCGTGCGTCAGGCTCGGAATCCAACGCGCTGGGGCCGGAGATGGTCTCGACTGTGACGTCGGCGGTGGGCTCTACTGCCGCCGCCGCAGAGGCTTGGATCCCTGGAGGGGTGGAGGGCATCAGCGTGGTCATGGCGGGATCGCCGGCCTTAGCGGCCATGCCTAGGTCCGGCTTGCCGCGAAAGATGCCCCAGAACGTGCTCATGCGGCCCGGCTCGGTGCGATGTTCCACGTTGTACTTGTGCAGTTCGAAGCGCTCGGGGTCGGTCTCGGGCGTTTCGCGCTGCAGTGCGCTGAGCTTCTCCTTGGCGCCGTCCACGTACGGGCTCATGGGGTAGTCCGACACAATCTTCTGGTACGCGGCGACTTGCTGGTCCTCGAAGTTGTCGCCGAGCTTTTCATAGTTCTCGCCCAGGAGCCACAGGGATTCGTCCGCCTTGCTGAACAGAGGGTAGTGGTCCGTCACGCTCTGCAGGCGATTGACGCCCGCCCGGAAGCTGCCCTTCTTGACATAGAACATGCCCACGCGGTACTCGCCCTCGGCGATGACTTCTTGGACGTTCCGCAGGAGCTGCTGCGTCTCGTCGAGGAACACCGTGTTCGGGTAGCGCAGTAGCAGCTGGCGGCACTCTTGGTCGGCCCGCACCGCGTGGATCGGATCGCGGTCCGGCTTCTGCAGCTGGTTGTAGTGGATCTGGCAGATCTTGAGCTGGGACTCGGCCGCCTCCTCCATGTTGGGGAAGAAGGTGATGAAATCCTTGTACTCCGCCTCGGCCTGGGCCAGCCCCTCGGAGGTGCCCTCGCGATACCAGCTGTCGGCGATCGCCAGCTTGGCCTTGGCGATGTACTCGCTGTCGGGATAGGTGTTGATCAGCGTCTGGAGAGTGATGCGGGCGAGCTCGTACCGATGGCGCTCGATGTTCTCCACTGCCTTGTCGAACAGGATCTTGTCCGGCTGCTGGGAGTTGTTTGCGATCGGATTGTCGTACGGGCTCTTGCCGCAGCCGCTGGCCAGCAGCATCACAAGCACGGCAAGACCTGTCAGAGACGCGAGAGGTAAGCGAGACATCGCCTTCATAATACGCCGAATCGGCGAAAGAGTTCAGCAAACATGCTTGTCCTGCGATGGACGGCTCGCAGCCCCGGGCGAGGCGAAGGCTATCGGCGCGCCCGCAGGGTTGGCCGGCGGTGAGGCAAAGGCAGGGCAGTGCTGCAAGTGCCAGGCCTGACCCCGCTGCAACGCAGCGCTCATGCGCTTGCAAGCGCTGGCAAGTTGGCCCGCGCGGACAGCGCGCGCACCGCTCCGGCGATGTCGTCCGCCCCGAACACGCTGGAGCCGGCCACCAAGATGTCACAGCCGGCTTCGGCCAGCAGTCCCGCGTTGTCGAGGCTCACCCCGCCGTCGACCTGAATCCGGAACGCGTGACCGGCGTGGCGGCGAAGTGCGCTGAGGCGCCTGACCTTGTCAAGGCTGGCGGGCAGAAACGACTGCCCGCCGAAGCCCGGATGCACGCTCATGATCAGCACGAGGTCCACCTGCCCCAAGACCTCGTCGAGCGTGCTCAGCGGGGTGGCCGGGTTCAGCGCCACCCCAGCCGCTGCTCCGTTGTCGCGGATCTGCCCGAGCAACCTGCCGAGATGCGGACAGGCCTCTTGGTGCACAGTGACCATCTTGGCCCCCGCGTCGATAAACGCCTTCGCGTAATCTTCTGGATTGTCCACCATCAAGTGGCAGTCCAGTATCAGGTCCGTGGCCTTAGCCAGCGATTCGACCACCGGGATCCCGATGGAGATGTTCGGGACGAAGTGGCCGTCCATGACGTCCACATGGAGCATCCGCGCGCCGCCCGATTCTGCCTGTCGGATCTGCTCGCCCAATGCGGCGAAATCGGCCGCCAAGATTGACGGGGAAACCTCGGCCATGGTGCTCCAACGCCCTTGGCTTCAGTCTATCAAGGGTTTAGGCGTTCCTCGGAGATAGCCGACCCAAGACCGGTCAGCTGCCGACTCGCCTTCCGGAGCCTCGCGGGCCGGGCATCCGCGCTGCGCGAGGAAGACTCCTAGCGGCCGTGCTATCTTTAGCGCGAACAAGCCCTCGAAATGCAACGATCCAAGTTCTTCAGCCCATTGGGTGAGATCCGCATGCTGGCCAGCGACGCCGGCTTGGCGGCGATCTACTTCCCAGTACAAGCTCCTAGGCTCGAAGCCCGCCTAGCTCCCGCCGGAGTTCGTCCGGGGCACGGAAACATCTTCTTGTTGCAGGCGGAGGCATTCCTTGCTTGTTACTTTGATTCGGATCTGGGGTATTCGCCCGATATCCCTTTGGATATGCGCGGCACGCCCTTCCAGGTCGATGTCTGGACCGCTCTGCGCGAGATCGCGCCGGCGCACACCCTGAGCTACGGCGAACTGGCGTCACGCCTGGGCAGACCTAGGGCGGTGCGCGCAGTGGCCGCGGCGATCGGGCGCAACCCACTCTCGATTCTCGTGCCTTGCCATCGCGTCGTAGGAGCTGATGGCAATCTGACGGGCTACGCCGGCGGCCTGATCGCGAAGCGCTTCTTGCTCGAGCACGAGCGGCGCTCTCTGGCCGCCGTGCCCGCCATCGCAGCCTGACTGATGGAATCGATGTCGCCGTCCGCCCGGCTGCTAGGCGCTTGTCTCCGGACTTCGTACCATTGAGGCACTCATGCGGCTGCTGACCCTGCTGCTGAGCGCCCTGCCGGCGCTCGCCGCCCTGCCGACGCCTGAAGAGCACTTCGGCCACTCCATGGGCGACGATCGGGCCTTGGTCGGATGGTCCGAGGTGGTGGAGTACTTCCGCATCCTCGACGCCGCCAGCGATTCGATGCGGGTCGAGGAACTCGGCCGGTCGACCGAAGGCAGGCCTCTGATCCTTGCCACGATCGCGGCCCCCGAGACGCTCGAGCAGATCGAGGGCTACAGGGAGATCTTGACCAAGCTCGCGGACCCGCGAGCGATTGCGCAGGAAGAGGCTTTCGATCTGGCGGAAGAGGGAAAGCCGGCCATCGTGATCACTTGCTCGATCCACTCCAACGAAGTGGCTTCCACGATGACGGCGGTGCAGTTCGCCCACGACCTGCTGACCCACGACAGCGACCGCCACCGCGCCATCCTCGCGAACACGATCTTGCTGCTGGTGCCCTCGCTGAATCCCGACGGGGTCGACAAGGTCAGGGAATGGTACCGGCGTTGGGTCGGAGGGCCCTACGAAGGAGCCCCGCTGACTTCCCTCTATCACAAGTACGTGGGCCACGACAATAACCGGGACTGGTACATCTTCACCCAGCAAGAGACCCGGCTCATTGTGGAGAAGGTGCACAACAGGTGGCGCCCTCAGATCGTCTACGACGTGCATCAGATGGGCTCCAACGGGGCGCGCATCTTCGTGCCGCCGTGGATCGATCCGATCGACCCGAACATTGACCCCCTGATCACGCAGCAGGTCAACGCTTTCGGAACCGCGATGGCCATGGACCTGACGGCGGCGGGAAAGACGGGCGTGCTGGTGAACGGGATTTACGACTATTACTCGCCAGCACGCCACTACCAGAGCTATCACGGTGCCCTAAGACTGTTGAGCGAGAGCGCGAGCGCGCGCTTTGCCTCGCCGATCACGGTGGTCCCGGAACAGCTCAAGACCAATCGTCAGGGCTACGACCCGAGCGTGAGCAGCTGGAACTTCTTGGAGCCCTGGCAGGGCGGGGAGTGGCGCTTGCGCGACATCGTCGACAACCAGCTCATCACGTTCGAATCCGTGCTGTACAGCGCTGCGCTGCGGCGGAAGGACTTGCTCCGGAACTTCTACCGCATCGGCCAGAGGATCATCGATCGCGGGCGCGGGCGCGCTTTCGTGGTGCCCCGCGAACAGCACGACCTAGCGGCCGCTGCGCGCCTGCTGCGCACCCTGGAATTCGGCGATGTCGAGATCGTGCGGGCCTTGGAGGACGCGCCGACGGAGGATCGCACCGTCCGCGAGGGCGACTTTGTCGTGCGGCTCGCGCAGCCCTATGGCGCGTTCGCGAACACCTTGCTGTCCCGCCAGGACTATCCCGATCTGCGCCAGTACCCAGGCGGGCCCCCGCTGATGCCGTACGACGCGACCGCGCACACGCTGCCCCTGCTGATGGGCGTGGAAGCGTTTCCGGTCTCGGGCGAGCTCGATCTCGTGACCGAAGCGGTGGAGCGGGTCCCTCGCCTGAGCGGGGGGGTGGCGACGGCGGACGAGTTGATGCTGTCGCCTAACCTGGGCTCCAGCTGGGTCGCGGTGAATCGCTTGCTGGCCAGAGGCGTAGCTGTGCATCGGAGGCTGTCTGACGGAGCGTTCCTGCTTCGCGCCGGTCCCGACGCAGCACCGGTGCTGGAGGAGCTGGCGAGCGAGTGGGGCGTCGAATTCGCCGCCAGCGACACGCTGGCTGCCGGGCACCCGCCACTGGCTCTCTCGCGGGTGGCGATCTATGCGGGACACGTGCCGATCATGGACGAAGGCTGGACACGGTGGCTGCTAGACCGCTACGAGATGCCGTATGAGACCGTGGGAAACGCCCAGGTCTCGGACGGCTTGGTCGGCAAGTATGACGTCGTGATCCTGCCCGACGCGTCCCCGGATGTGCTGGACAAGGGACATGACCACGAGCACGGAGATGGCGAGTCGATCGTGCCGCCGGAGTACCGCGGAGGCTTGGGGGAGGCCGGGGCGGCGGCCTTGGTCGATTTCGCGCGGGCCGGAGGCACGATCATGGCGTTCAGCCGTGCGGCGTCCTACGCCGCCGACCGATTGGGCCTGCCGGTGGAGAATGCCATCGAGGGACTCGCCCGGCAGCGCTACTTCGCGCCGGGCACTCTGGTGAACGTGGAAGCGGACCTGTCCCATCCGCTTTGCGTCGGCATGCGCGAGCGGGAGGCTGTGTGGTTGCAGTCCGGTCCCGCATTCCGCGTTCGCCGCCAGTTCGCGGCCGAGGTGCGGCAGGTGCTGCGCTTTCCGGGGCGCAACGTGCTGGCCTCCGGGTGGCTGCTTGGAGAAGGCCACTTGGCGAACCGGGCGGCGGTGCTCGACGTGCCGTTCGGCAATGGCCGGGTGATTCTCTTCGGCATCCGCCCGCAGTACCGGGGGCAGTCCAACGCCACGTTCAAGATGGTCTTCAACGGCCTATACCTCTGATACCCCCAGCGTCGGTCCCGACCCGTGAACTACTTCAACTACTTCACCGAGGTGGAAGAGCACTTCCGGCGCGCCCGCAACAGCGGGATGTTCATGATGTCGCCGCTGGACTGGGTGCTGGTCGAGTCATGGAAGGATGCGGGCATTCCGCTCGGCGCGGTCTTGAAGGGCATCGATCGGTCGTTCGAGAAGTATCACGCCGCCAAGCGGCGCCGCTTCTCGACGGTCAACTCGGTGGCCTACTGCTCCCAGGAAGTGCTCGGCGCGGCTCGCGAGATGGCGCACGGGGACACTGCGATCCAGCAGTCCGCGAGCGCCGGGTTCGAGCCGGCCGCCTTGGCGACGTTCTTCACGGAACGCGCCGGGCAGTTGCGCCAAGCGGCGCGCGCGGGGGGCCTGCCGGAAGACCTGCTTGGCGGCATGGCCGGCACCCTGGAAGGCCTGGCCGAGCAGGCCGAGGGCGGGGAACTGGGAGACTTGGAGGATGTCGAGCGCAAGCTGACTGTTCTCGACGACCGGCTGTTCGCGGCAGCCACCGTCGCGCTCAGCGAGGACCAGCTGTTGCAAGTGGGCCGCGAGCTTGACGCGGAGCTCAAGCCCTACCGCCGCAGGATGACGGCGGAGCAGCTGGGCTCGCTGAAGCAGACCTATGTTCGGCGCAAGACGTTCGAGCTGCTGGCCCTGCCGCGCCTGAGCCTGTTCCACATGGGCTAGCCTCGGGCGAGTCCGCGGCAGTGCTCATAATGAGAGGGTGATTCACCGCTTCGTCCTCCACAACGATGCGATCATCCCCAGCGACGAAGCTGTCCTGCGCCCGGGACAGGTGGGCCTGTTCAGCGGCTGGGGTGTTTTCTCCACGCTGCGCATCTACCGGGGCATCCCGTTCGCGTTCGAGCGCCACTGGGAGCGCTTGGCTCGCGATGCCGCCCTGCTGCATGTGGAGATGCCGCCGAGCCGAGATGAGTTGCGGTCGAAGCTGATCGAGTTGGTGGTCCGGAACGGCTGTCCCGAGGCGAAGATGCGCGTCAACGTGATGCGCAGCCAAGGCGGACTGTTCGAGGGCCCCGGCTCGGGCCGGGCGTCCGATGTGGTCGCATTCACTGCCGACTTGAACTCTGATCCCGGCAGCGTTGAGCTCGCGCTGCAGCCCCACGGCCGCGATTCCAAGTCCAAGTTCGCGGGCACCAAGACGCTGTCTTGGGCGCACAACCTGACGCTATTCGAGAGTGCCCAGCGGGCCGGTTTCGCCGATGCCCTGCTGCTCAACGAGCGTGGCGAGGTGTCTGAATGTACTTCGGCCAACGTTTTCGTCGTGACGGACGGCGTGACTCTCACGCCTCCGCTGGCGAGCGGGTCGCTGCCCGGCGTCACCCGCGCGGTGATGCTGGAAGAGCTGGCCGAGCCGGTCGAGGAGAGGGTGTTGTATCCCGACGATCTCTATGCTGCCGACGAGGTCTTCATCACCTCTTCCACGCGGGAACTCATGCCTGTCACTCGCATCGGCGACCGATCGCTAAAGAGCACAGATTGGCCCGTAATGCATTGTCTGCGCTTGTGTTTGCGCGAATATATCGACAACTACTTGAAGGCTGTGCAGTGATCCTTGGCCGCTAACAGCCTGTGGTTTTAATCGCTTTGCCGACCACGTCGGTCGGTGGCCTTGCTTGGTGGTCCTTCGACGGCCTATGCGAGTTTTTCGGCGAATTCCGGGCTCTCTCCCCGTCTGAGGCCCAAGAGGCCCCTGAGCAGG
>JAJEHF010000088.1 GCA_022823865.1 Bryobacterales bacterium | reverse complement strand
CAGGCCGCCTAAAACACGTTCCATTCTTCATGTTTTTCCTGAGGGGGTCCCTGTGTCAACTCTGACCGCCCTAGCGTTAGTCGCTCATCAATCTGGAAAGCCCCAAAATAGATGCCTCAAACTGCAAAATGAGAATTGCTGATTCGCCATTGACGCGGTGCACGCTGCAAACGCCGAGTTTGATGGCAACGGGCCGTCGAACACGTGGATCGGGCGAACGGACGTGCCAGTCGGGCACACCGAGGAAGCATGGATCGCCGACCGAGCGATCGAGACCTTGGGCGAGCTAGCGGGCAATCCGTTTTTCATGACGGTCAGCTTTCCCGCGCCCCATGCGCTGTGGGTGATCAATGAGCCGTACTACAGCCTCCATGAACGGCAGCGCATCGCGCTGCCCGCAAACCGAGGTTCGGTGCGGGACGTGGATCGCTCGACACCGGCTTGGCGCTTCGGACAGCTCCTTGGCGAGGACGGGATGCGAGAGTACCTCGGGGTGTACTACGGAATGGTCTCGATGATGGACGCCAACTTCGGCCGCATCCTCGCCGAGTTGGAGCGCCTTGGAGAGGCCGACAACACGCTTGTCGTCTTCACCGCCGACCACGGCGACATGCAGGGCGGCCACGGCATGTACGACAAGACCAGCTACTCGATGTACGAGGAGACCACAAGGGTCCCGCTGCTGCTGCGCTATCCGGGGAGGATCCCGGCCGGACAGACCAGAGAGACCCATGCAGGAACGTGCGACATCTCGCCAACGATCCTGGACTACCTCGGCCTCGGCGCACCCCAGACTCTGGCAGGACGGAGCCTCAGGGCCTCCATCGACGGTTCGGAAGACATGGAACGGCCGATGTTTGCGGAGCGTGATCGGTCAGCCTGGGGATCGGAGGGCCCGCCTCACTTCCAACGACTGATTCGGACTCACGAGTGGAAGTACTGCTACCATTCGCGCGGCGACTCGCAACTCTACAACCTAGCCAACGATCCCGGCGAGACACGCAATCTTATCGACGACAGGGTGGCAGGCAGCGCCAAGCGGAAGATGCACGGCGAACTCGTCCGCTGGATGAGGGGCACGGGCGATCCGAGAGCTGGATCGATCG
Organism: Bryobacterales bacterium; assembly: GCA_022823865.1. Taxonomy (GTDB): domain Bacteria; phylum Acidobacteriota; class Terriglobia; order Bryobacterales; family UBA6623; genus VXMF01. Next base: position 15,915 of record JAJEHF010000088.1, on the reverse strand, counting down.
GGGCCGCCTAAGGGGCCGCCCCGGCATGCCGTTAAGGCTTGGGGGGCTAGGCTTCGCCACGCAGCCTTTCCGGGCCAACGCCGATTGTGCGCCCTACCACCCTGGTCAGCAGCTTGGCGCTGTAGATCGTGGAGGCGTAGTGACCACACTCGTGGGTACAGTGGCAGCCATCGGCTGCTTCGGCGGCAATGCTCTTGGCTCTCTCGGAAAACCACAGGGATGGGAAGTCGTAGCCCGCATCGCGCAGGTTTCCGACCGGCGAATTCTTGGTCTCGCACTCGGTCACGTCGCCGTTGCTGTAGATGACGCAGGCTAGCCGTCCCGCTACGCAGGAGAACTGCGCGCGCCCCTCGGTGACAGTCTTCTCGACGCTGGAACGCACTTGCTCGTCCAAGCCGTGGTTCAACGCTCCGAATGCGCCTTCCCGGACTCGCCCGGCGCGGCGATCCTGCTCCACTCGATCCGCCAATTCGCGGTATATCTGCGGGTCCACTTCTGTCTGCGCCGCGTCGAGCGGGTTTCCCCGGCAGTAGTTGTAGGAGGTGCCGTCCGGCTCGAAGCGACGCTTGAGTTCCTCGTGGATGCGCAAGATTTCCGACTGGTTGTCGCGCATCACTGTGGTGAGGGTGTGCAGGATCAGGTTGGGGTAGGTCTGGCGCAGGTTCTTGATCGCATCGGCGGTCTCGAGCAAGCGCCGATAGGCGCCCTGCTTGCCGCGAATCCTGTCATGCTCGTCCTCGTCCACGTGGTCGACGCTGAGGTTGAGGTGGAAGCGCAGGCCGGCGGCTCGCGGCAAGACGCGCCCGAGCGTGCTCACAACTCGCTCGGTGTGCTGGCCGTTGGTCGGCACGTACACGTTCGCAACGCCGTTCGTGCGATGCGCCGCGAGGACAATCTCGGCTAGGTCCGCGCGCAAAAACGGCTCTCCGCCGCCAATGAAGAGGTTGAAGATATCCCCCATTGACCCCAGCGTGCGCTCGAACTCGGCGAGCGTGAAGTCCGCGTTCGGCTTGGGATTGAGTTCGTCCCAATAGAAGCAGTGGATGCATTGCTCGTCACAGCGCGTGGTCACGTACAGCGTCACGAAAGGCGGCGTAATACGTCGCCCGAAGCAGGTCGCCGCCTTGACCTTCGCAAGGTGGGGCAGGAAACTCCGGGAACTCGAGCGGGGCCGCATCGCTGTACGCCCGGTGAATGCGTTCGCCTCAATTCAGGGGCTTGACGCGGATATTGCGCCACGCGACCTCGTACGGTCCGGTGCCCTGCCTAATGCCGTGAACCTGCAAGCCGATGAATCCCCCCGGATGGTTCTTGAAGGCTTCCTCGTCAGAGATGTCTTCAATCGCTTTGCCGTTGATCCAAGTTTGGATGCGTACTCCCTTGGCGACGATTCGGTAGCTGTTCCACTCGCCGTCCCGCATGGCCTTGTGGGGGATCAACCTGTCCTCCGGCGTCAGCCAGCCGCGGCCGGTAGCTTCCCCGTAGACATAGCCCGACTCTGCCCCGTCCGGACCGCTGGACTCGATCTCGACTTGCGGGCCGTACACCCTGCCGGCCCGGTCATTGCGACCGCTGCCGGTGGACTCCGGTTTCTGCGAGGAGCGGATCATGACGCCCGAATTGAGCCCGTCGTCGACCTTGACCTCGAATTCCAGTTCGAAGTCGCCGAAGTTGGTCGTTGTGCAAAGGAATGAGTTGGGACTACCGGGCGCGGTGCGCCCCAAGATGGTGCCGTCTTGGACGCGGTATGTCGCATAGCCGTTGCGCTGGGACCAGCCGTTGAGCGTCTCGCCGTCGAACAGCGTGATCCAGTCGCCGGCAGCGGCAGGCGGGCAGAGGCTGGTGCCTAGTAGGGCCGCCAACGCGAACTTCACGAACTTCATAGTCTCTTCCTCCAAGGTAGCTCTGAAAACGACTCCGGTTCGGCATGCGGGAAGCGCTTGCGTGCGAAACCGAATCGAGGTTGCTTACGTCACAAAAGCAGTGACTCTGGTTTCAGGGTAGTAAAATGGCGGGAGACTGCCCAAGTCGCCCCAGGAGCCCCTCATCATGTTCAAACAGCCCACACCCAGATCTGGCCGCCTGCCTTCCAATGCGGGCGAAGGCCAGACGCCGCTCGTGGCGATCGTGCTGCTGGTCGGCATCGCGCTGCTAGCCGGCCTGAACGTTTATACGTTCTTGCAACTGGACAAGTTTCGGACGGAGGTTGGCGAGCAGTTCGAGACCCATGAGGTGCGTTTGTCCGCGCTAGACGGCAACATACAGCGGACCACGGAGGTGGCCTCGGAGTTGGGTTCGCAGGTGGGCGAGGTCGCTTCTCGTGTCCAGACCAACGAGGAGCAGATCGTGGCCAAGACGCAAGCGGTCGAATCGAGGGTGCTGGATCGAGCCGAGACCCTGGAGCAAGAGATCGTGAGCACGCGGGAAGCCAGCGAAGCCAAGATCTCTGAAGTGGGCGGCAGAATTGATGCCACCAAGACCGAGATCGGGGAGCTGGGCGGCGAGGTCGAGGAGGTCAAGGAAGAGGTCGCGGAGACCAAGAGCCTGCTGGACGAGACGGTGGCCACGCTCACTACGGTCAAGGGCGACTTGGGCGTGCAGAGTGGCTTGATCGCTACCAATGGCGACGAACTCGCGGCGCTCAAGGCGCTTGGCGAGCGCAACTACTACGAGTTCAACTTGGGCAGGACCAGGCAGCCGCAGAGAGTAGGTCCGGTCAGCATCAAGCTCACCGGCACTGACCGCAAGCGCAACCGCTATTCGATCGAGCTCTGGGCGGACGACAAGAAGATTGTTAAGCGTCGCAAGACGCTGCTGGAGCCGGTCCAGTTTTACGTCGAAGGCGCTCGGATCCCTTACGAGCTGGTGGTCAACAAGATCGACAACGGTCTGATCGAAGGCTACTTGGCGACCCCCAAGGGCGGACCACGCGGCGCGTAGGCTGGTAGCCGGTTCGCTCGCAAGCCTGACCTGCTTGAGCGCGCAGGCTGGCAGGATCAATCGATCGGCAGCACCGAGACCGAGAGTTTGGTCTTGGTTTGAGAGACGATCTCGGCAGTGACTTGGTCGCCGAGCGTATAGACGCCGGTCACCGATAGCTCGTACTGGTTGCGCACCGCCTCGAGGATGCGCGTGGCGAGCCGGCGCGGATCCAGGCCCGTTCGCTTCGCGGCTATGCTCACTCCGCCCGTACGCAGAGCCAGCCTGCGCATCGCCCCGCGAGCGTCAGTGCGCACAAAGACCGTATAGACCGACACGCCCTTGGCCCGGGCGAGTTCGACGACCTCTGCCTCGGAGGTCCGGCTGCCGGCGATTGCTCCCGCTGAGAGCACGATGATTGCCCGGCGATTGGATCCTGTGTCGAAGCCGCCGTCAATTGCAGCGAAGAGGGCGTCGTGCAAGCGCGGCAGATTGCCATACTCGATGCCGTCCAGCGCCCTGGAAAGGGCCCGTTGGTCGGAAGTGAAGTCTTGGAGCAGGTCGGCCGACTCATGGAAGCTCACGAGCGCCGCGGAATCGCTTTCGCCCAACTCGCCGATCACGGCTTCCGCGATTGGCCTGACAGCGTGCCCCACCATGCTGCTGTCAACCAGCAGCAATGTGTCGACCGGCGTGTCGGGCTCGGAGGCAGATATGACTTGCAGGGGTGTGTTGCCATCTTTGACGGAGAAGCGCTCCGGACCAAGCCCGGTCACGGTTTCGGCGGTGCGCTCGTCATATGCCGTCACGCGAAGAGTGATCTCTTGCCCCGGCAGCGTAGCGCCGAACACCAGTGCTCCGATCAGCAAGCGATGGAGCCGCCTACACCTCACGAGATAGCGGTGGGTCGTGGAGTTGTCCATCGGTTGCATCGTAGCAGTGGCGGCGAGGAGTTGAGACATCTGTAGACGTGTCAGACTGAAGCACGATGCGACGCGCCGTTGCAGCTTGTGCCTTGGCCGCATGGGCGGGTTGTGGGCCTGCGCCCGAACCCACCAGCGGTGGACCGCCTGCCCATTCAGCGCTGTTCCGCGAAGCGGCGAGCGAGGTCGGCTTGGTGTTCGAGCATTTCCCGGACGTGAGCGACGAATACCGGTTGCCCGAGATCATGGGCTCCGGCGTGGCGCTGCTCGACTTCGACGGGGACGGGGACCTCGATGTGTACCTTCTCCAGGGCGCGCCGCTGGATCCGGGTGCCGAAGCACCCCAGTCGAAGTTCCCCCCCAAGTCATCGCTGGGTAACCGGCTATTTGAGAATCAGATCGTTCCGTCGGGCGAACTGATGTTCGAGGACGTGACCCAAAGGGCTGGCCTAGCGTTTGGCGGGTATGCGATGGGAGTGGCGGTGGGCGACTACGATGGCGACCGGGATCCCGACCTGTACGTCACCGCCCTGGGGCCGAACGCCCTCTATCGGAACGCCGGCGACGGCAGCTTTGAACTGGTCGACGGGCCGCAGGATGAGCGTTGGAGCTGCTCGGCGACGTTCGTGGATTACGACCAAGACGGCGACCTCGATCTGTTCGTCACCAACTACGTAGACTTCAGCGCACGGAACAACAAGGAGTGCTTCTCGCCGGTCGGGTTGCGAGACTTTTGCAACCCGACCGTGTACAACCCTGTGCCGGACAGGCTGTTTCGCAATGACGGCGGGAGGTTTGCGGACATGTCCGTGGAGGCCGGCTTGGGCGACGCGTTCGGAAACGGACTGGGCGTGACGACGGCGGATCTGAACAACGACGGCAGGCCGGACATATTCGTCGCAAACGACGGGACCGAGAACCAGCTCTGGATCAACGAAGGAGACGGCCGATTCGAGAACGAGGCTATGTTGGCGGGTGCCGCCGTCAACGCCGACGGACGCGCCGAGGCGGGCATGGGCGTGCTCGCGGCCGACTTTGATGGCGATGCCGATGACGACCTGCTGCTAACGCACAACACGCTAGAGACCAACACCCTGTACCTCAACAATGGTCGCGGTCAGTTCTTCGACGCGACCAACCGGTTCGGCCTGGGCATCGACAGCATGCCGTTCACCGGTTTCGGACTAGCGTGGAGCGATTTCGACCATGACGGGCGGCTGGATGCCTTTATCGCCAACGGCGCGGTGACCGTGATGGAGTCGCTACGTGGGGAACCGTACCCATTCGTTCAAGACAACCAGTTCTTCTACGGGCTGCCCGAGGGCTTCCAGATGGCGGAAGGAACATCGGTTTGGGGTCGGCTCGCACCGCTGGCTAGCCGCGGACTGGCCACGGGCGACATCGACCTTGACGGGGATCTCGACGTGGTCGTCTCCAACAACAACGGCCCGGCCCGGCTGTACTTGAATCAGACCAGCGGGGACCGATGGATCCGCATCAGGTTGGAGTCTTCTGTCGCCAACACTCACGGCCTCGGAGCCAGGGTCGGGCTCCGGTTCACAGACGGGACCGGCGCATGGCGCCGATTGCACCGCGACGGCAGCTTCCTCAGCGCTAGCGAGCCCACGGTCCACTTTGGCTTGGGCGGGGCAGCCGAAGTGCGGTCCATCGAGGTGCGCTGGCCGGAAGGGGGCATGGAGACATTCCCCGCCGCACAGGCGGGCCAGACGGTCACCCTGCGGCAGGGAACGGGCTCGCCGAAGCCGGAGTGATCGGATTCTGTTTCGCGCTGTGAGGATTCTCAGGTCGGCTTTCAGGATTCGTCTCTCCGCCTGCAGTGTCCGCGCTGGCATGCCAAGCTAAGGAAGCTCTAGCCGATCATGCTCAAATTCCTGCTGTGGCTCATCCTGCTCGTAATTTGCTGGCCGATCGCGCTGCTCGCGCTAATTGCGTATCCGCTCGTATGGGTGCTGTTGCTGCCGTTCCGGCTGATCGGGATCGCAGTCAGCGGCGTCTTCGAACTGTTGCGCGCGATCATCGCCCTACCCGTGCGGGTGCTCTCGGCCGGACGGGAGCGGGCACAGCAGTGAACTCCGGGGCGGAAGCGCCGAACATCGATTCCGCCGGCTCCGGCGCGCCTGTGCCTAGCTGCTGACCGCGAACGCCACGAACTCGTCGCCCGAAGCGGTATCGCCTTTGCCGCCCCCGGCTGCGATCACCACGAACTGCTTGCCGCCAGCCTCGTAAGTGCAGGGCGTGGCAAAGCCGCCAGCGTTCAATTCTGTCTCCCACAGGACTTCGCCGGTGTCTTGGTCGAATGCGCGGAACTTCTTGTCGAACGTACCGGCCATGAACACCAGCCCGCCTGCCGTAGCGATGGAGCCGCCGTGGGATGGCGAACCGGTCTTCGGAACACCCCGCGCCGCGAGTTCGGGGAACTCCCCGTTGACCACGCGCCATGCGAAGTCCCCGGTTTCCAGGTCGATCGCGGTGACATATCCCCATGGCGGCTTGATCGCCGGGTACCCTTCCGCATCCAGGAACTCGCTGCGGTCGGGCAGGGCGTAGTCGAACTTCTCGTCGGGCGCGAGCTTGAGCTCGATGCGATTGGTGGTCTCGTCCGAACTGACGAAGACTCGGTTCAGCGCCGGGTTGTAGCAGCAGCCGCCCCACAGGCAGCCCCCGCGGAAGCCGGGATGGACCAGGGTGCCGCGCGTGCTCGGCGGCATGAATAGGTCACCTGCGTCCGTGGATTCCCAAATCTTGCGCGCCGCGGCGTGTGCTTCCGGGGAGATGTCGGTTATGGAGGATTCCGGGAAGCCTTGCCGCGACACCGGAGCCGGCTTGGTGGGGAACGGTTGCGTCGGCCAGAGTTGCTCGCCGCCGAGATCCGACATTGGGATCGGCCGTTCTTCGACCGGCCAGACAGGCCGGCCCGTTTCACGGTGCAGGAAGAACAGGAAGCCCTGCTTGGTGGGTTGGACGACCGCGTCAAACGTGCGGCGGCTCTGAGTCATTTCGATCAGTGCCGGTTGAGCCGGCAGGTCGTAGTCCCAGACATCGTGATGGACGGTTTGGAAGTGCCACTTTCGTTCGCCTGTCATCGCGTCCAACGCCAGCACGCAGTTGCCGAATAGGTTGGCGCCGATGCGGTCGCCGCCATAGAAGTCGAAGGCTGGCGAACCGATGCCCGCGAACACGATGCCGCGCTCCACATCGAGGCTCATGCCGGACCAGTTGTTGGTGCCGCCGACATGCTTGTAGGCGTTCGGAGGCCAGGTCTCGTAGCCGTACTGGCCTGGTCGCGGCGTGGTGTGGAAGATCCAGCGGCGCTTGCCTGTCCTAACGTCAAAGGCCCGGATATGTCCCGGGGCCTGCGGGTACGGTCCTTCTCCGCCGCCCCCTCCGACCACGATCAGGTCCTTATAGGCCACCACCGGACTGGTGCACTTGACCGAAACGCCCTCCACCTCGCTATCGAGATTCTCGTTGAGGTCAACCATGCCGTTGGCCCCGAACGCCGCGTCGGGCTCGCCGTTGGTCGGGTCCAGGCTGTACAGCCTGTTCTGCACGGTGCTGAATATGCGCTTCTGCGAGCCGTCTTCCGCCTGCCAATAGCACACTCCCCGGCTGACCCCCGGGCTGCGCCTGGAGGACGCCCCTTGCTGCGGGTCGAACGACCACAGCAACTTCCCGCTGGCAGCGTCCAAGGCTTGGACCTTGATCCGGGCCGTGGTGATGTACATCACCCCGTCCACCACGATGGGGGTGCACTCGATAGTGGTTTGTGGCCGGTCCATCGAATCGCCGGTGTGGTGGACCCAGGCGGGCTTGAGCCGCGCCACGTTGGAGCGGTTGATCTGGTCAGCCGGAGAGTAGCGGTTTGCCCCCGCTGTGCCGCCGTAGTGTCGCCATTCGCGGCTGGGATCATCGCTGAGCCAAGGGCGCGGACCGGGTGCGGGCCATGCTTGGGAGGCGGCCACGAGGGCTCCGCCGGAGGACTTTAGGAAGGTTCTGCGGTTGGTGTGCATGTTGAAGTCTGGGTTGGGAGAGCGGGGAAGGCTCCATCGGAATGACAGTCGCGGCGGGGGCCGGGGCTGGCGGCCGAGTGCGCGAGGAGCATCGAAAGCAAGTAGCGGTTGCCGAGCCTAGAAGCGGTGCAGCCAGCGGATTTTCGCCAGGACGTCTTCGACGCTTGGCAGAAAAGCCCGCTCCAAAGTCTCGCTGAACGGCACCGGCGTGTCGGCAGCGGCGACACGAACGAGCGGTCCGTCGAGGTAGTCGAACGCATGCTCGGAGATGATTCCCGCCAGCTCGCCTCCCATGCCGCCCGTGAGGGTGTCCTCGTGCAGCAAGATGACCTTGCTGGTCTTCTTGGCAGTGTCCAGGATCGACTCGCGATCGAGCGGGACGAGCGTGCGCAGGTCTAGCACTTCCACGCTGATTCCCTCTCCAGACGCGTTCTCGGCGGCTTCGAGGGCGACATGCACCATCCAGCCGTAGGTGATGATCGAGATGTCGGACCCCTCGCGGCGGACGCCGGCCTCTCCGATAGGCACCGTGTAGTCCTCGGTGGGCAGCTCTTCCTTGACCGAGCGGTAGAGGTACTTGTGCTCGAGGAAGATGACCGGGTCGTCGTCGCGGATCGCCGCCTTGATCAAACCCTTGGCGTCATGGGCCGTCGAGGGCTGCACCACTTTCAGACCCGGCGTGTGCACGTAGGGCATCTCGACGTTCTGCGAATGGAACGGGCCGCCGTGGATGTTGCCACCGGCGGGGGCGCGGATGACCATGGGGATGGCTTGGCCCCAGCGGTAGCGGCACTTGGCCGCGAAGTTGGTGATCTGGTCGAAGCCGCAGGCCATAAAGTCTGCGAACTGCATTTCGAGAACTGGGCGCAGTCCGTTGATGGCGGCGCCGGTGCCAGCGCCGACGATGCCGGACTCGGCCAGGGGAGTGTCCACCACGCGCAACTCGCCGAAGCGTTCCAGCATCCCCTTGGTGATCTTGAACGCACCGCCGTAGACCGCCACGTCCTCGCCCATCACGAAGACCGTGTCATCGCGGTCCATCTCCTCCCAGATGCCCTGGCGGATCGCTTCGACGTAGGTGGTCTCTGCCATGGTGCGAACGTTTCCTCTAGTTGCCAATTTACGCTGGCGCGTAGACATCGTCTTCCAGTGTCGCCGGATCGGGGAAGGGCTGCTCGAGCGCCCACTCAACGGCGGCGGCGACCTTGTCGAGGACGCGCTTGCGCATCTCCATGAAATCTTGCTCGTCCGCGCCCAGATTCTCCACCATATACTTCTGCAGCATCAGGATCGGATCCTTGCGAGACCACTCCTCGCGGAGTTGGTTGGGCACGTAGTCGGCCGGGTCGTGGGCGGAGTGGCCGCTCATGCGGAATGTCTTGCACTCGATGAAATAGGGGCCTTTGCCTGCGCGGGCGTGTTCGACACCGCGCGTCGATGCCTCGTAGATTGCGAGCACGTCGTTACCGTTGACGATCTCGGCGGGTATGCCATAGCCCGCCACGCGGTCAGCGATGTCGGCAATCTTCATCTGCTTGTCAAGTGGCGTGGAGTAGGCGTAGTGGTTGTTGTTGCACAGATAGACGATCGGCAGGTTCATGACCGCCGCCATGTTGAGGCCCTCGTGCCAGTCGCCGCGACTGGAGGCGCCGTCGCCTGAGTAGTTGAAGACTACGTTGGACTCGCCTCGATAGCGCATCGCGAATGCCAGGCCGCCCGCGATGGGGATGCTGGCCCCGATCGACGAGATGATCGGCACGCAGTGGCGCTCCGAGCAGCCCATGTGCATGTTGCCGTCACGGCCCTTGGTCAGGCCCGTGGCGCGTCCCATGTACTGGGCGAGGATCTCTTCGGGCGTGACGCCACGGATCAGCAGGGCAGCCATGTCCCTGTGTGAAGGTGTCAGCCAGTCGCCCGGGCGGGAGAGGATGGCGCTGCCGACCGGGATGGCCTCTTGGCCGCGTCCCGTGTAGCAGCCACCGACGACCTTGCCTTGGCGGTAGAGCTTGTTCTCGATGCGATCCTCGAGCTCCCGCATCAAGAGCATGTAGTAGTGAAATCGTTCGCAGAGGTCGCGGTCAAACTTGGTCTGTAGGTGTGCGACGGCTGGGGTGCTCATAGCAGCATTAAAGAAAGATAAACCATAGGCGCTCGGTTTGCAAGACGGAATTCACCGGTGGGTGCGCGACAAAATTATGAGAGATTCTGCTATCGCTTATGTAGTGCCGTAGTTCCTTGCGTATAATATACGCAAGGACAAGCCCATGCCAGCCTCCCTCACCGAACTCGAATCGCAGCGCGACGCCTTGCTCAGAAGCCTGCTCTCGCTGGGGGACTTTCGCCCCGGGTCGATCTCCACCACCAGCGGCCGCTGCGGCAAGCCCTCCTGCCACTGCCACCAGCCTGGCAATCCCGGCCACGGCCCCCACTGGCGGCTGACCTACAAGCGGCGCGGCAAGACCGTCTCGGAGAGCCTGCCCGACGAGCCCGCCCGCCGCAAGGCCGAACGCGAGATCGCTGCCTACCGCGAGTTCCAGCTCCTGTCACGCCAACTGCTCGACGTCAATCTCGCCATCTGCCGCTTGCGGCCCCCCGCCGCCGCAGAAGGCGCCGGTGGGCTGAAAAAAAAACGCTTCGCGCAGTCCACGCCGAGGTCAACCTCGAGATCGGGCGCTTCCTGAAGGTGCTCTCCAGCGCCCGCCAGCGGGGCGCGGCCTGCGACCTCGAAGCGCTCGAGCAGGCCACCGGCGACGCCCTGCGGCGGGCCGGTGCGGCCGTGTTGCAGACGCTGCTTAACGCCGAGCAGGAGCCGGACCCGCCGAGCGCTCTGGCGTGCGAGTGTGGCAAGCCTTGGCACTGCGAGGGCCTGCGGCCCAAGCAACTCGTCAGCCTGCTGGGCCGGCTGACACTGCAGCGGCTGTACTACTACTGCCGCGCCTGTCGGCGCGGTTGCGCGCCCCGTGACGCCGCGCTGGACGTGGCCGGGACACAGTACTCGCCGGGCGTGCGGCGGCTGCAGGCGCTGGTGGGCAGCCTCGTGCCCTTTGGGCGCGGCCGCGCCTTGCTGGAGCAGGCCGCCGGCATACAGGTCAGCGTCAAGGCGGTCGAGCGCCAAGCTGAGGCGATTGGCAGCGACTTGGCCGGGCGCGAGGAGTCCGCTCGGCGGCAGGCCGTCCTGCAGCAGTTTCCGCCGCTGCGGGGCGAGCCCATCGCAACGCTGTACGTGGAAATGGACGGCACCGGGATCCCGGTCACAGCGGCGGCCGCCGCCGGGCATGCCGGCAAGGACGGCGCCGAGGCGCATACGCGGGAAGTGAAGCTAGGCTGCGTGTTCACGCAGACCCAGTTCGACGCCGAGGGCCGCCCGTTGCGGGACGCGCGCGCGACCACCTATACCGGGGCGATCGAGGATGCCGCCGCCTTCGGCCAGCGCATTTACCACGAGGCTTGGCGGCGCGGCTTGCACCGCGCCGCGCGCGTGGTGGTGCTCGGCGATGGAGCGGCTTGGGTGTGGGGACTGGCCCACCAGTACTTCCCGGACGCCATCGAGATCGTCGACATCTATCACGCTCGCGAGCACCTGTGGGAGCTCGGTCGCTTGCTCTTCCCGCAGGACCGCCGCCAGCGGCGGCGCTGGGTCCGGCGGCGCAAGAAGCAACTCGATGAGGGGCGCGTCGAGCACTTGGTCAGTGCCTTGCACCGCACCCCTGCCAGCGACCCCGCGCTGGCGGACAAATTGCGCATCGGCGCGAACTACTTTGCAGGCCATGCCGAGCGGATGCGCTATGCCGCATTCCGCCGCCAAGGCCTGTTCGTCGGCTCCGGCGTCGTGGAGGCTGGTTGCCGCAGTGTGATCGCCGCTCGTCTCAAGCTCTCGGGTATGTTCTGGACCGTCGCAGGAGCCAACTCCATCATCGCCTTGCGCTGTGCCCAGCACTCCGACCGCTTTGACGACTACTGGGAGGAACGGGCTGCCGCATAAGCCACACAGAATTGTCGCGCACCCTTCACCGGTTCGCCGGTGCGTGCGTTGCCTTGGCATGAGGATTGATACGGACTACGGTGGTAGCTGAGCCATGGCCAAGCTCCGCTTACCCACTGGTATCCAGACTCTTCGCGAGATCCGCGAGACCGACTGCTACTACGTCGACAAGACCGGGTACGCGCTCAAGCTGGCGCAAGGCGGCAAGCACTATTTCCTGTCTCGTCCGCGGCGCTTTGGCAAGAGCCTGTTCTTGGACACGTTGAAGGAGCTCTTCCAAGGTAGCCAGAGCCTCTTCGTTGGCTTGGAGGCGCACGACCGCTGGGACTGGTCGGTGACGTTTCCCGTTGTGCGCCTAGACTTCGGCGGTCTCAATGCCACTAGGCCCGGCGACTTGGAAGAAGACGTGCTGGCGCAGTTGTTGAATCTAGAGAGCGCCGCGGGCATGCGAGCGCGCCACACGTCCGGGCCTCGCCGCTTGGAAGATCTAGTCCGCACCTTGCATCGCGACAGCGGCCAGAGGGTTTGCGTGTTGGTCGACGAGTACGACAAACCGATCCTCGACGCCTTGGAGAACCCAGATCTTGCCCGCGCCAATCGGGAGTACTTGCGCGGGCTGTACGGGATGATCAAGTCCTGTGATGCCCATATCCGTTTCTGCTTCCTCACGGGCGTGAGCAATTTTTCCAAGGTCAGCCTCTTCGCCGGCCTGAACAATCTCAACGACATCACGCTCGACGAGCGATACGCGGCCATCTGCGGCTATACCGAGGAGGACGTCGACACGGTGTTCGCAGCCGAGCTGCCGGGCTTGGACCGTGACCAGATCCGCGAGTGGTACAACGGCTACAGCTGGGGGCCGGCGGCAGACAGAGTCTACAACCCGTTCGATCTTTTGCTCCTATTCGACAAGCGCGCATTCAAGCCGTGGTGGTTCCAGACCGGCACGCCACGCTTCCTGGTGGAAACGTTGATCAAGCGCAACATATCGACGGCCACCTTAGACGGCATGCTCGTGAGCGAAGACGATCTTGGCAGGTTCGAGGTGGACAACATCGCTCCGGAGGCATTGCTGTTCCAAACTGGCTACCTAACCATCGGAAGCCAAGAGACGCGCCGCGGGCAACTGCGTTATCGGCTCGTCTATCCCAATCGCGAGGTGAGCCAGAGCCTGAACACGAGCCTGCTTGCGTATCTGACGGGCACGGACCCTTACCGGGAACAGCACCTCGACGCCCTTGATGAATTCCTCGCTAGGGGCGACCTAGCTGGACTGGAGCGACGCATTCGCGCGCTATTCGAAAGCATCCCCTACGAATGGCACACGCGCAATGAGATCGCGCGTTACGAGGGGTACTATGCCAGTGTCTTCTACGGCTACATTTCGGGGTTGGATGTCGAAGCGACGGTTGAAGACAGCAGCAACCGTGGACGGCTGGACATGGCAGTGCGAGCGGGCAGCCACGTATACCTGTTCGAGTTCAAGGCGTGGGACGAGAGCCGAAGCGGCACGGCGCTGCCGCAACTGCGCGAGCGGGACTACGCCGCCAAGTACCGCCACCTCGGGCTGCCCATCCACCTGGTGGGTGTAGAGTTCGATACTCGGACGCGCAACGTGGGAGCGTTCGAGACCGAATTTGCCTGATCGTATAGCGTCCGCTCGCCGAACTGAGCGCAAGTAGGACCTGTGCGGTCAGGGCCGCGTCCTGCGTTACGGCCCTGCCAAGCCACAACTAGCGACAGACGAGATGCTGGATCCGGCGGCAACACTGGGGGCTGAGAGTACAAGCGGCACTGGCCGCGATGATGCCGAGAGGCCAAGAATGCTCGCCCGGACAACCACTGGACAGGATGTTGACTGGCACCTTGCGAGCCCGTTGTGTTCGCGGGTGGCGGTTGTAGGCAGGAAGCGATTCCAGCGTGCCGTTGAGAGTTCGGTGTGCGGCTCACGAGAGCGTCGCCAGCGCAGTCAGGATTCGTCATCGAGAAACGTGAGCGCGAGGTGATCCGCTGCCCGGGCGGTTCTGTTGCTTGCATTCGAGGCACTCTCCGACGAGTTGAGCCCCGTGTGGCTGCTTCCTCACCGCACGCGCGGATCAGCCCATCTTCCTTGACCAGACCCGAAGATGACACTCGAGCGCTCGGGGCCAAAGCCCAAGCAGAAACAGCTTGCCAGCCGACTTCATGACACTGCCGCAGGCTTGGCATTGGCTCAGCCTCGGGCTAACGTAGAAGCTGAGCCATGGAAAAGCGCGTCCTGCCCATCGGCATCCAGAGCTTTCGCGACCTCCGCGAGCGCAATTGCTATTACGTCGACAAAACCGGCTACGCGCTACGCTTGATCCGGGAAGGCAAGTATTATTTCCTGTCGCGCCCGCGCCGCTTCGGCAAGAGTCTCTTCGTCGATACCCTCAAGCACCTATTCGAGGGTGACCGAGGCTTATTCGTCGGTCTCGAAGCCTACGATCAGTGGGATTGGTCGGTGCGGTATCCGGTCGTGCGACTCGACTTTGCCGGGCTCAACGCGAATCGGCCCGGGGCGTTGGAACAGGACGTGCTGGCGCAGCTGTCGAAACTAGAGCGGATCGCGGGTGTCGAGGCCTACCAGTCATCCGGTCCTCGCCGCTTGGAAGAACTGATCCATACCTTGCGCAGCCAGGCTGGCCAGCCGGTGTGCGTATTGATCGACGAATACGACAAGCCGATCCTAGACGCCATAGAGAATCCGGACCTCGCTCGTGCCAATCGGGATTACTTGAGCGGGCTCTATGGGATGCTGAAGTCGTGCGATCAGGATATTCGCTTTGCGTTCCTCACCGGTGTGAGCAAGTTCTCCAAGGTGAGCCTGTTCTCCGGGCTGAACAATTTGCGTGATATCACGTTTAACCCCTCCTGCACGGCCATCTGCGGCTACACCGAAGGTGATCTTGACAAAGAGTTCGCGGCGGAGCTGCCGGGCTTGGACCGCGAGCAGATCCGCGAGTGGTACAACGGCTACAGCTGGGGCGGTGAGCGTAAGGTCTATAACCCTTTCGATGTCCTGCTTCTGTTCGCCGAGCGCGAATTCAAGCCGTGGTGGTTTGAAACCGGCACACCTACATTCTTGGTAAGGACCCTGCTCGAGCACAAGATATCCGCAGCTGCCTTGGAGGGAATGCTTGTGACCGAAGGCGGTCTCGGCAAGTTCGAGGTGGGGCGGATCGCTCCGGAGGCGCTGCTGTTCCAAACCGGCTACCTCACCATTGGGGGGCAAGAGACGCGCCGTGGCAAGCGGCGCTATCGACTGGTTTATCCCAACAGGGAGGTGCGCGAAAGTCTGAATGCGAGCCTGCTCGCCTATCTGACAGGTGAAGATCCCCAGCGGGAACGGCACATTGACGCCCTTGAGGAACTCTTGGCCAACGGCGATCTAATTGGACTGGAGCGGCGTATCCGCGCCTTGTACGACAGCATTCCCTATGAGTGGCACACGCGCAATGAGATCGCGCGCTACGAGGGGTATTGCGCGAGTGTGTTCTACGGCTACGTCTCGGGGCTGGATGTCTCGGTGACAGTAGAAGACAGCAGCAACCGCGGACGGCTGGACATGGCAGTGCAAGCGGGCAGCCACGTGTACCTGTTCGAGTTCAAGGCGTGGGACGAGAGCCGAAGCGGCACGGCGCTGGCGCAGCTGCGAGAGCGGGACTACGCCGCCAAGTACCGCCACCTCGGGCTGCCCATCCACTTGGTGGACGTAGAGTTCGACACAAGGACGCGCAACGTGGGGGCGTTCGAGAGCGCACTCGCCTGAGTGGCTGGCCGCTACTCGCTGTTGTAGCCGGTAGGCCGAGCGGTCGAGAACTCGGAAAACCTGTGCATCCATGAACTGCCAGACTCGCTCGGCTGACTCGCCCCCACGAGAATTCGAAAAACCCCAAGAGGGTGCATGACACTATGTTTGGATTTTGGCGGGGATGCATGGGTTATTGGCGCGTTCCGCCCAGAAGTCCTCGTAGTTGCCGCTGAGAACGCAACAGCGCAGGGCTAAGATTTCGTTGGCACCGTCCACGGTCCAGTACAT
>JAJEHF010000207.1 GCA_022823865.1 Bryobacterales bacterium | reverse complement strand
GCTCACCATCGCAAATTGGGGCCGGGATGTCAAGGGGATTTGCGAAAAATCTTCGAATTTCTTGTAAGTGCCATGGAATCAAAGCATTAGAGCATGCTCAAGAAACGCCGGATTGGCCCAGCCTAACTCAGTGCCATTGGGTGGCGCCCACGCTGGCCTCCGCCGCCGTCAACGGCACCGCGCTGACGCTGACCTTCAACGCCAAGCTGGCGACGGGCTCGGTCCCCGCGGCCAGCGCCTTCACCGTCAGCGGGGGCCGCACCGGCACCGGCACGGTCACGATCAATGCCGCCAATCCCAAGGAGGTCAGCGTCACCCTGGACTCGGCCGTCGCCCACGGCCAGACGGTGACGGTGAGCTACACCAAGCCGGGCAGCTCCCCCCTGAAAGACACGTGTGACCCGTGCGCAGGCGCCAACAGCGCCCTCGAGGTGGCGACCTTCTCCGGCAAGACGGTGAAGAACGCCACGCCGGACTCGGCGGCCGTGACGCTCGTCAGCAACACCGGGCAGACCTCGGTCGGCGGCAGCATTGGATTCGGCACTTTTTCGGGGGTGAACTGGGCCATCGCATTGCCCTTCACGACCGGGACCAACACGGCCGGCTACACGCTCTCCGCGGTCGACGCGAGGCTGTCCTCCGGAACGCTCGGCGCCAATACCCAGGTGAGCATCTACAACACCTCCTCCGGCAGCCCCAGCACCAGCCTGCACGTGCTGACCAACCCGTCTTCGCCCGTCGTCGGCGGGACCAACACATTCACGGCGTCGGCTGGCGCGACGCTGGCCGCGAACACGACCTACGCCGTGCTCTTCGAGATCACGAGCGGAGGAGCCCAAACCAACCTGGACCGGACGGACAGTGATGCCGAGGATTCGGGCAAGGCCAGCGGCTGGAGCATTGCCAACACACTGTTGCAAAAGCAGGGCGCAGGCAGCTGGACCGAGTCAACCGTCTCCTCAATACCACCAATCGCGATCAAGGGGACGGCGAAGACGGGCGGGACCCCGCCCCCTGCCACCACGCCGGTGGTGAGCATCGCGCGCGTGGGTGCGTCCGTGAGCGAGGGCGGCAGCGCCGCCTTCAGAGTGAGCGCGTCGCCGGTCCCGGCCTCGAACCTGACGGTCGGCCTGAGCATCTCGCAGACGGGCAGCTTCGTGGTGGCGGGCGGAACCGGCTCGAAGACGGTGACGGTCCCGACCTCGGGCTCGGCGACCTACAGCGTGGCCACGGTCGACGACAGCACGGACGAGGCCAACGGCTCGGTGACGGCGGCGCTGGTCGCGGGCTCGGGCTACACGCTGCACACCGCGGCCTCGCAGCGCACCGCCAGCGTGACCGTCACAGACGACGACCCCACGCCGCCGGGGCAGGACCCGCCGCCGGACCCGCAGAATCCGCAGGACGCCTCCGGCGGCAGCGAGCAGCGGCCGCGCGACCCGCAGCCGCTGCAGCTGGCGCTGTGGACCGACAAGCCCGGCTACCGCCCCGGCGAGACGCTGCGGCTGTACCGCAGCCTCGCGCCCCACGACGACCGCGGCCGCTACCGCGCCTTCGCCTGGCTGGAGCGGGCCGGCGGCGGCGAGCGCCAATGGCTGGCCCCGCTGTCGGCCGAGGGGCAGCTGCACGCCGAGGCGGTCGACGCCCGCGGCCAGCCCGCCAGCGCCGCGTCTCCGCAAAGCCTCTCCGCCGCCGACCGCGAGCTGGCCTTCGAGGGCCAGGCCCCCGAGCCCGGCCTGTGGCAGTTCGTGCTGGAGCTGCGCCCCGGCGAGCCCTCCGAGCAGGCCGCCGCCCCCGCCGAGCCCTTGCGCACCCGCCGCGCCTGGGCCAAGTTCGCCGTCGCCCAGCGCTCCGTGCTGCTCAACCGCTCCGGCTTCGACCGCGAGATCCGCTCCGACATGACCCTGCGCGCCGACACCCTCTACTACCTCGGCCACCAGCTGTTCGTCCATGCCGGCGCCACCCTCGCCATCGAGCCCGGCACCCTGCTGCAGGCCTTCGGATCCCACGCCGCGATCATCGTCGAGCCCGGCGGCCGGATCGTCGCCGAGGGCACCCGCGAGGCCCCCGTGGTGCTGACCTGCTCGGTGCCAGCCGGCTACCGCCAGCCGGGCTGCTGGGCCGGGCTGCGCATCCTCGGCCGGGCCCCGGTGACGCGCCTGGAGGGCGTGGCGCCGGGCGTGCTGCCCCCCGAGCGGCCGGCCTACGGCGGCACGGACGCGGAGGGCTCCTCCGGCCTGCTGCGCTACGTGCGCGTGGAGTTCGCCGGGGCCTCCGGCGACCCGGAGGCGCCGGGTCCCGCGATCGGCCTGTACGGGGCCGGCAGCGGCACGCTGCTGGACCACGTCCAGGCCCGTCAGAGCCTCGGCGACGGCTTCGCCTTCCACGGTGGCAGCGCCGCCTGCGACCACTGCGTGGCCAGCGGCTCGGGCGGCTCGGGCCTGTCCTGGCAGCGCGGCTGGCAGGGCGGGGCCGCGCACCTGTACGTGCAGCACGGCCGCGGGGGCGGCGACGGCCTCTCCGGCGGCCACGACCCCGAGGGCCACGACCGCGAGCCGCGCTCGCTGCCGACCCTGTCCAACCTCACCCTGGTGCACGGCGCGCCCTACGACCGGCGCAGCCGCCGGGCGGTCGCCGTGCGGCTGGCCGACGGCACGGCCGTGCAGCTCCGCGACCTGCTGGCGGCCCACTTCAGCGGCGGGGCGCTGCGCGCCTCGGGCCGCTCGCGCCTGCTGTTCGGCGAGGGCGAGAGCTCGCTCACAGGCGCGCTGCTGTGGCTCAACGGCTCGCCCCAGGTGCCGGCCGGCATCGCCAAGGATGAGGACTTCGAAGTGCGGAACCCGAAGCTGCGCGACGTGCGCGACTTCGCTGATCCCGACCCGCGCCCCAAGGCCGACTCGCCCGCCCTGACCATCGAGCGGAAGGGCTACATCGGGGCCTTCGGCCGGAGCGAGAACTGGCTCAAGGAATGGACCGTGTTCGGGCCCGAGTCCGTGTACGACATCCGGCAGAGGAGCGAGGACGAGAACTAGCCCCGGCCGTCCCGGAGAGCTCGCCGAGCCGGTCAGCTACCGCTGGCAGACTCCCAAGCGGCCTTCCGGGCAGCGCCGACAGGCATCCTCGCCGCCCTTGCAAGCACCGCGAGAGCTTCGCTCACAAAGTGAGATCGTACCGGGCGGAAAGCCCTCGCCAGACCATCGAGCTGCAGGGCCCCTTGGCTCCGCGGCTGACTATCTTCTCCGACTCCTGAGCCGAGGCTGCCAGCGGCCGCTGTGTACTTGTATCGAAGAGTGGCGAATCCTGTGTGACATACTGAAATCAAATGCAGCCAGCAGCAACATTGATGCGGTTTGCCTGTATTCCGGTGGCTGGGACTCTTGCCGCCGAAGCGCTAACGTGGGCCGTTGGGCCGTGCCTTGCTTCAGAACCGTATCGAGTGGTGGTTCGCCACTCTTCGATATAAGTCCCTAACAATGGCTATTCGAGGAGATTGAATGCAATCTAGTTTCACACGCAGAAAGTTCACCCGCTTCGCGCTCGGCGCGGGAGCCGGCTTGGCTGGAGTTCGCATCTCTACCGCCCACGACAGGATCAATTCCACGTTCTCCGGCGTGACCGTCTGCGCGCAGAGTTACAGCTTCCGGGATCGTCCGCTAGACGAAGCGATCGCGGCGATGAAGCAAATCGGCATCGGCTCTTGCGAATTGTGGAGCGGCCACACCGAGCCGCTGCGCGAACTCCGCAGGGATCCCGAGAAGCTGCGCGCCTTCCGCCTCGAGACGCCGCTGAGCCACTACGAGGAGATCGGAGAGAGCTTCCACGAGGCCGGGATCGAACTCAACTCGTTCAACTACAGCTTCCGCGACCACTTCTCCGACAAAGAGATCGCCCGGGGCTTCGAGATGGCCAAGGCCATGGGCGCCAAGGCGCTCACCGCGTCCGGCACGGTCAGCGTGGCCGGGCGCGTCAATGCCCACGCCCAGCGCTACGGCCTGCAAGTCGGCATGCACAACCATTCCCGCATCCGGGAAAACGAGTACGCCACCCCGGACGACTTCGCGGCCGCCTCCAAGGGCAACAGCCACATCGTGGTCAATCTGGACATCGGCCACTTCATCGCGGCCGGCTTCGACCCGATCGACTACATCAAGCAGCACCACGCGCAGATCGTCACGCTGCACATCAAGGACCGCAAGCGGGACCAAGGCGAGAACGTGCCGTTCGGAGAGGGCGACACCCCGATCCGCGAGACGCTCGCCCTGCTGCGCGACAACGGCTACGACATCCCCGCTAACATCGAGTACGAGTACAAGGGCGGCGACACCGTAGAGGAAGTCGAGAAGTGCTTCAATTACTGCAAGCGGGCCCTGGCTTCGTAATCCGATCGGCCACTTCCAGCGCAACAGCGGCTAGGCCGTCATCGTGGAGCGCCCGCGCTCGCAAGCACGCAAGGTAGTTCCCAGTCATGGACGTCGCGGCCATCCTTCCGGCTGCCGGGCACGGCACGCGCATGGGCAAGGACCTGTCGAAGTACTACGGCAGCGACCGCAAGCAGTTCATGAAGCTGGGCGGCGTACCGATCCTCGCGCTGACGATCCGCAAGTTCCTAGCCGTCCCGAGGATCAAGGAGATCTTGGTCGCGGTGCCGGAGGGCAGCGAAGCGGACGTGCAAGCGATGCTCGCAGACACCGCAAAGACGTCCCGCGTGCGCGTGCTGGCAGGCGGGCGCAACCGCCAGGAGTCCGTTCGGCACTGCCTCGACGAGGTGTCGGACGGCATCCAGTTCGTAGCGGTCCATGACGGCGTCCGCCCGTTCGTCCCGGTGAGCCTGATCGAGCAGGCGCTGGACGAAGCCGCCCGGCGAGGCGCCGTGATTCTCGGCATGCCCGCCGAAGAGACCGTCAAGCAAATCAGCCTCAAGGTCGTGCGCGCCACGCTGCCCCGCGAGCGCATCATGCTGGTGCAGACGCCCCAGGTCTTCGCTGTCGACCTGCTCAAGCGCGCCTTCCGCCAGGCGGCCCAGGACGGTTTCACCGCGACGGACGAGGCCAGCTTGGTGGAGCACATCAACGAAGATGTGTACGTGCTGCGCGGAAGCGAGCGCAACATCAAGATCACGCGCCCGCACCACCTGTCGATCGCGCAGCTCTACTTCGACGAAGAAAACCGTGAATCCGCCCCCATTCCCCGGTGTTGAGCCCACTGAGACTCGCGTCGGAATCGGATACGACTGCCATCGGCTGGCCACAGGCCGCGAGCTCATCCTGGGCGGGATCGCGATCGAGGCCGACAAGGGTTTGCTGGGCCACTCGGACGGCGACATCCTGCTGCACGCGATCACCGATGCGATGCTGGGCGCGGCGACGCAAGGCGACATAGGGGAACTCTTCCCCCCCACGGATCCGCAATGGAAAGGGGCGGACAGCAGCGTCTTCCTGCGCCATGCGGCAGAACTGTTGACCGGCTACGGCTGGAGGGTCGTCAACGTAGACGCCGTGGTCATCATCGAAAAGCCCAAGCTGCTCCCGCATCGCGACCGCATCCGCCAGAACATCGCCTCCCTGCTGGGAATCGAAGCGTCCGCGGTCGGCCTGAAGGCCAAGACCGGCGAGGGTGTCGGGCCGGTCGGCAGCGGGGAGCTGGCCGAGGCGCACGCTGTTGTCCTGATCGCGCGCCAGGAAGCTCCAAGGGTCATGTGAGCCCCGGTCCGATCCGCAGGCTTGGACGCTTCCGCAACGCCGGCGTCCCCCGCGAACCGACACCGCACCGTGGCGCTTCTGTTCCCGAGAATAGGGCGTGAACAGCCCTTTCGCTCGATCCGTCCGCCCTGAAGAATTGGCGCCGCAGCCGCCCCGAGCGCCGTATAATCTCAAGTGATCGTGCGAGTTCCAGCCTCACTGCTGCACATGTTGGTCGCGGGCGCTGCCCTGAGCCCTCTGGCGGGAGCCACCGTGCAGTTCAACCGCGACATTCGTCCGATCCTGTCCGAGAACTGCTTCGCCTGCCACGGCCCGGACGCGGCCAAGCGCATGACATCCCTCCGCCTGGACAACGAACTGGGGCCAGCAACGGTGCTCAGCGGTGGGCGCAAGGCGATCGTGCCCGGCGAGCCGGGCAGCAGCGAGTTGTTCCTGCGCGTATCAGCTTCAGACCCGAGCAGGCGCATGCCGCCGGCGGCCATGGGGCACGACCCGCTCGCGGACCGCGAGATCGAACTGCTCCGCCAGTGGATCGCCGAGGGTGCCCAGTGGCAGGGGCATTGGGCGTTTCTACCCCCCCAGCGGCCCCCGCTGCCCGCTGTCGAGCACCCCGGCTGGCCTGTCAACCCGGTGGACAGATTCATCCTGCGCCGCATGCGCGCCGCGGGCCTGGAGCCGTCGGCACCGGCATCCAAGGAGGCTCTGATCCGCCGCGCAAGCCTGGACCTGACGGGCATGCCCCCGGAACTGAGCGACATTGACGCCTTCATGGCAGACGACTCTCCGGATGCCTACGAAACCGTCGTGGACCGGCTCCTGGCGTCGCCCCGCTACGCGGAACGGATGGCGATCCGCTGGCTCGACGCCGCGCGCTACGCCGACACGAACGGCTACCAGACCGACGCCGAACGCGACATGTGGCGGTGGCGCGACTGGGTCATCGAAGCCTTCGATTCCAACAAGCCGTTCGACGAATTCACCATCGAGCAGATCGCGGGCGACATGCTTCCGGACGCCCGCCTCGACCAGATCATCGCAACCGGCTTCAATCGCAACCACCGAGGCAACGGCGAGGGCGGCATCGTCGACGCCGAGTACGCGGTGGAGTACGTGGTAGACCGCGTCGATACCACCTCGACGGTGTGGCTGGGACTGACGCTTGGCTGCGCTCGCTGCCACGACCACAAGTACGACCCGTTCACGCAGACGGAGTATTACGAGCTGTTCGCTTACTTCAACAACGTGCCGGAGAAGGGCAAGGCGTTCAAGTACGGCAATTCCCCGCCCTTCGTCAAAGCCCCGACCGGCGAGCAGCAGGCCACCTTGGCCCGGATGGACGCAGATCTGGCTGCCGCGCGCGCCGACCGAGACCGCCTTCAGAAGCGCCGCGAGAGTGGGCGACCGGAGTGGGAGCGAGACATTGCGGGCGAGCCCACCGAGTGGATCGACGGGCGCGACCTCGCGCTGGCGTTCCCAGAAGGCCACGATCTGCCAAGGCCGAGCGAGCGGGCGTTCGAACCCGGCAGCTTCGCCGAACTGGGCGACAAGGCCAATTTCGGCTTTCGCGACCGCTTCAGCGTCACTGCGTGGATCCGCCCGGAAAACCCGACCGGAACGATCGTTTCGAGGACGAGGCACGTGCTGCCGGAAGATGACACCCAGTCCAACCCCGGCTGGGGCCTTTACCTCAAGGACGGAAAGCTGCAGGTCAACCTGGTCAACCGCTGGCTGGACGACTGCCTGCGTCTGGAGACCGTGCAGCCCGTCGCAATCGGCGAGTGGCAGCAAGTGGGCTTCACCTATGACGGTACCCGCCTGGCCTCGGGAGTCCGCATCTTCATCGACGGGGAGTCGGTCGATCTCAAGATCATCCGCGACGAAATGAACCAAGAGATCCGCTCGAAAGAGCCTCTGCGGGTAGGTCGCGGCCTGGGGTTCGACTACCGGGGCAAGCTGCGCCGCCTGTTGATCTACGGCCGCGCCTTGAGCCCTGACGAGATGCGCATCGCGTCTGAAGAGCGTAGCCTCGACGAGATCGCTGCCATCCCCGCGGCCGACCGTACTCCGACCCAGTCCCTCAAGCTCGAGCAGGCCTATCGCGAGGCGCTCGGCCCGGCAGATCTGACGGCCTTGTCGGCGCGGGTCCGGGACTTGGAGCGCGAGCGCGCGCAGTACTTCGACGCGGTGCCCACGGTGATGGTGATGCAAGAGGCGTCGCCCCGGCGCAAGACCTTCCGCCTGGATCGAGGGGCATACGACGCACCCGCCGAGCAAGTGCAGCCGGGTCTGCCCGCGGCCCTGTCTGCCGCCGACCCGGGCGACAGGCTGGGCTTCGCCCGCTGGCTGGCCTCCCGCGACAATCCCCTGACAGCGCGCGTCACCGTCAACCGCGTCTGGCAGATGCTGTGGGGCGCTGGCATTGTCGAGACGGTCGAAGACTTCGGATCGCAAGGTGAATGGCCCACCCACCCCGAATTGCTGGACTGGCTGGCCGTGGACTTCATGGAATCCGGCTGGGACATGAAGGCCCTGGTCAAGACGATTGTGATGAGCGCGGCTTACCGCCAGTCGTCCCGGCTGGGCCAGGGAGAGGTCGGACCGGATCCGGACAACCGGCTGCTGGCCCGCGGCCCTCGCCTGCGCCTGCCCGCGGAGTCTGTCCGTGACCTCAGCCTCGCCGTCTCGGGCCTGCTGGTCGAAGGGTTGGGCGGCCCCTCGGTGCGTCCCTACCAGCCTGCCGGGCTGTGGACCGAGCTGGCCGGCGGAGCCGACTACGACGTGGGCAGCGGAGCCGACCTGTACCGCCGGAGCCTGTACACCTTCTGGAAGCGAGCCGTGCCTCCGCCATCGATGATGCTGTTCGATTCCGCCGGGCGCGAAGCTTGCACGGTGCGCAGCGTGCGCACGAATACTCCCTTGCAAGCTCTGAACCGCATGAATGACGCCGCCTACATGGAGGCATCGAAGGCGCTCGCCGGCAGGGCGCTGCGCGAAGCAGGCGACGCGCGCGACCAGCGCTTGGGCTACATGTTCCGCCTGGCGACCTCGCGGCACCCCAACGAGCGCGAGACGCGGGTCTTGTCGTCCGGATTCAACCACCATTTGGATCGCTTCCGCAGCGATCCCCAGGCGGCGACCGCGTTGTTGGGAGAGCAACCGAGGCACCCCGCCCAAGTCTCGCGACCCGAAGCCGCGGCATACACGATGATGGCCAGCTTGGTGCTGAACCTAGACGAGACGATCACGCGAGAGTAACGCACGCTCCGAAGAGGTCCCGGAAACCGGGTAGTCATAGCCACACATCCGCGTTCGAGGCAGCAGTCTGACACCAGTCCGCTCGGATTGGCGACGCACATTCACGCTCGCCCCCAGCCCTCGATCGGACAGCCGCCCCGTCAGCGGTGCGGTTGGCAGTCCTTGCAGCCCCGTTGTACCGTGGACACCGTGCGGACCGAAGGCCGCATTGGGCCGCGCGCCCGAAGAATGACCATGCAGACCAGGCACCTTCCTGAAGCCTACGACGCGCTGGCTCCGGACGGCTCCCAAATCCGCGTCCTTGCAGCCACGGCAAGCGGGAGCATGGCGCACTGCTCGCTGCCTCCGGGGCAGACCTCGGTGGCCGTGGCGCACAGAACGGTGGAGGAGGTTTGGTACTTCCTTGCCGGCAAGGGCCAGGTCTGGCGCAAGCTCGGCGAGCGCGAGGAAGTCATCGACGTTTCGCTAGGCACTTCTGTCGCAATTCCCCTCGGCACTCGCTTCCAGTTCAGAAACACCGGGGACACGCCGCTGGAGTTCGTCCTAGCCACGATTCCTCCTTGGCCGGGTCATGACGAAGCCTACCGCGTCCCTGGCCGATGGCCAACGGAAGAAGATTGATTCCCCTGGCCAACCCGTTGGCCAGGCGCTCCGGCACCTTGTCACTCCTTCTGGCCTTAATCGCCGTAGCGTCCGCGCAGTCGGGTTCCGCCCACTCGCGAGACGCTCCCAAGCGCGGCTAGAATAAAGCATGCCTCGGAATCGACAGGTCGAATTTCAAGGGATTCTGCATAACGCCGTCCACGTAGAGGTCGAGGAGACCACGGAAAGATGGTGCAGCGCCAAACTAAGCGACGGTTCAACGGTCAAACTAAAAGCCATCATCACCGATGTCGCTCGGATTGAAGATGCGTACGACAATAATGGAGACCCCGTTTACGTCGTCAAGTCGTCGAACGTCGTGACTGTTGAGGCAAGCGAGAAGCTGCGGCAGCAGGTCCACTGAGGCTTGAGATGGAGACATTGCAATCTTCCACGATCAATCTCGTGCAAGGACAGGGGTACATGCCGGCAAGCGCCCTTACCACGCTGGTTTCTTGGCCGGATTCCGAAACGGAGTCCGAGCCGATCTTTTCAGAGTCGCCGAACTCTGTTATCGGACGTTCCAACGACTCGCCGGTCTCCACGAGAGATTCTGCTAACTGGCAGGCCGTATCTAAGGAACAAGTAGACGGCATCAAGTTTCGGACGTTGACTGAGCGATGGCGGGAACAGCGCGGATTCAGTTCTTCCCAGAGCGAAATCGAGGCGTGCCCTGCGTACCACGCCCTTCTAGCGATGGGAGAGTCCGTGATTCCATTGATAATGGAAGAACTTGCAGAGGGAGCCAAGGACCACTGGTTCCGAATCTTGGAAATGGTGTCCTCGGAGCAGCCCGTCCGATACGAGGACCGCGGGAACTATGCAGAAATGAGAAGGGCTTGGCTCGATTGGTGGAAAATGCGCTCTTAGGCATCCCGGGATTCAGAGAGTCATTCCCAAGGCTCTCAACAAGCAATTTCGAGGTTACGAGTCCGGAGGACATCGCCTACAATTGCATCGCTTGGGCCGCCGAAGATGATTCCCGTAAATGGTGGCCTGTAGATGGGTCGAGGTCCCACTATTGGCCAGACGGAGTCAGGTACTCCGAAGATCCGGAGGGGTGCGCGACAATTCTGTGAAACCTAAGCTGCGGCCCGGTCTTCCCAGTAGTCTGCAAAGCGATTGGAGATCTGTGCGCAGCGGAGGGCGATGATCGAGTTGGCACCGTCGACGGTCCAGAACATACCTGAGCGCTTTAGGCGACCGGCGATCACACTCCGGCAACCAGCCTCAATCACTCCGGAGCCGATGAAGAGGTCCTGACGACGGAACTCGGCATAGCGCATGCGCTCGGCATGGCCCTCGAAGTAGGCTGCCTCGGTGCGCAACTTCTCGACCAATTCGGGAGTTTCGGGCCGGAGACTGCGCAGGAAGCGCACCAAGTGCTCGATGCGCCCCTCGTCGAGTTGCTTCTTGCGTCGGCGCACCCAGCGGCGGCGCTGCTTGCGATCCTGCGGGAACAGCTGGCGGCCCAATTCCCAGAGGTGCTCGCGGGCGTGGTAGATGTCGACAATCTCGATGGCCTTGGGGAAGTAGATATGGCTCAGGTTCCAAATCCAGGCTGCTCCATCGCCGAGCACCACCACCCGCTCGGCGCGGTGCAAGCCGCGCCGCCAAGCCTCGTCGTAAATGCGCTGCCCGAACGCCTCGGCGTCCTCGATCGCGCCGGTGTACGTGGTGGAGCTGCCGTCGCGGACCGGCCGGCCCTCGGCGTCCAGTTCGGTCTGTGTGAAGACGCAGCCGAGCTTGACCTCGCGGGTTCGCGCCGCAGCGCCGTCCTTGCCCTCTCGCCCGGCCGCGGCTGTGGCCGTGACCGGGATGCCGGTGCCGTCCATCTCGATGTAGAACGTGGGAATCGGCGCGCCCGTCTGGGGCGGGAATCCCCGCAGGGCTGCCTGGCGGCGGTCTGACTCGGCGCGCGCCGCCAGGTCGCTGCCAATCGCCTGGGCCTGCCGTTGGACGGCCTTGACACTGACCGCAATGCCGGCCAGCTCTGCGAGCAGCTCACACCCGCGCGCGAAAGGCATCTCGCCGCCGACCACGGCCAGCAGGCGGCGCACACCCGGCGAGTACTGCGTGCCCTCGATGTCTAGGTCGTGGTCGAGGGGCACCGCGCCGCGCCAGCAGTGCCGACAGTGATAGTAGAGCCGGCGCAGGCTGACATTGCCCAGCAGGCTGACCAAGCGCTTGGAGCGCGGGCCCTCGCAGCGCATTGCTGCACCGCAGGAGCACACCGGCGCGGCGCTGTCGTCCTCGGTTTCTTCCAGCAGTTCCTCCAGCAGGCGCGCCCCGGCCCGCTGCAGGGCCGCGCGCGTGGCCTCTTCCAAGGCTTCGAGGTCAAACGCGCCGAGTCGGCGGCGGGCGTTAACGATCACTCGCAGTAGACTGCCGACCTCGGCCTGAACGGCGTCTTGGATGGCGCGCAGCGTTTTTTTTTGGCACGTATGGCGACGGATCCAGATCTTGGGACTGTGGCGGGCGCAGCTGGCAGATCCGCTCGTTGATCTGGACGAGCTCGGAGCTGAGCTGCTGGAAGCGGCGGAAGGTGGCCACCTCGCGTTCGGCCTTGTGGATCTGGGCGGGCTCGGAGAGGGTCTGCTGGACGGTCTTGCCGGCCTGCTTGTAGGACAGGCGCACTTGGGGGCCGTGGCCGGGGTGGTCGTCGCGGGCGCAGGCGCAGTTGGGCTTGCCGCAGCGGCGGAAGGACGCATGGACGGAGCCGCGTCGGAAGTCGCCGAGTTGGGCGATTTCGAGCAGGATTTGCGAGCGTCGTGCTTCGAGGTCAGGCAGGGAGTCGGGCATGGGGCCTCCTTGCCTGAGAGTATCAAATACACTCAGACAAGGAAAGCCGCCTCAGCGAAACCCGCATGATTCACGGAAATGTCGCGCACCCGATCCGGAGGCATTCGTAGAGGCCTACGCCACAATCGGGTATTCGCGGTGCCAGAACGGAGACCTGGAACCTCATCTAGAAAAGGTAGCCCTGTACGGAAAGGAGGATCTTCTTGGGCGTATGAAGATCAAACATGCCGCCCGTCAGCAACCGTGTGGTAAATGGACTAGCAAACTTGGTGATTTCGAAGATATTGCGCATTCCAAACCGGACGATGTAGGAGGTGGGGACTATGGCGAAGTGGTTTGCTACGTCTCACGTCCGAGGCCAGAAACTCCGAACCTCTTGTAGAATCTACTGTCTGACTAAGGGACTACTCGGAACCGCGAGCGATTGTACACGCGACTATCACCCAGACTTGCTGCGACTCCGGGGCTTGTCGAACCAGCGGACGGTGACCGTCTCAGTCAGGGCAAGACCTAGAAAGTCCACCCGCTCCTCCACCGTACGCTCATCGCGGTCCTTGATTGACGCGGTTACCGAAACCACGGCTTCTTGGCGTGATTCAGGATCGGGTCGATTGCATCCGGGATTTGGCTCGGTTCGAGTCCGCAGCAGGCGGAAACCAGCGCCTAGGGCAGAGCCCGATGTGCCGCCACGGCCGAACTCCTTATGCCAGCCGCCAGTGTCAAGCGTATAATGGACGCGGATTCGAGACCATGCCACAACCCTTTGCGGCATCCGCCCTGAGCACGCGACGCCACTTCTTCGGCAAGAGCGCGTACGGTTTGGGCATCGCCGCCCTCGGCAGCCTGCTGGGAGACGAGCTGCCGGACTCCGGACTGCCCGGCCTGCCGCACTTCGCGCCCAAGGCCAAGAGGGTGGTCTACCTGTTCCAGTCCGGCGCGCCGTCGCAGCTGGACATGTTCGACTACAAGCCGGGACTCGAAGCGCTCAGCGGCCAGGACCTGCCCTCATCGGTGCGCCAGGGGCAGCGCCTGACCGCCATGACCGCCACGCAGTCGACGTTTCCGATCGCGCCCTCGATCTTCGAGTTCCGCCAGCGCGGGCAAACCGGCGCGTGGATGAGCGAGCTGGTGCCCCACACGGCCGAGATCGCCGACCGCCTGTGCATTGTCAAGTCCATGCACACGGAGGCGATCAACCACGATCCGGCCGTCACGTTCTTCCAGACCGGAGCGCAACTGGCCGGCCGGCCCTCCATCGGCGCGTGGATCTCTTACGGACTCGGCAGCGCGAACCGCGACCTTCCCGGCTTCGTCGTGATGGTCTCGTCAGGCTCGGGCCGCAACGGGCAGCCGCTCTACGACCGGCTCTGGGGGAGCGGCTTCCTGCCGACCCGCTACCAAGGTGTCAAGTTCCGCTCGAACAGCGATCCCGTGCTCTACCTGTCCGATCCGGAGGGCATTGACCGCGACGGCCGGCGGCGCTTCTTGGACGATCTGGGCCGGCTCAACCAGATCAAGTACGAGGACTTCGGCGATCCCGAGATACTCACGCGCATCTCGCAGTACGAGATGGCGTTTCGCATGCAAGCATCGGTGCCGGAGCTGACCGATATCTCGTCCGAGCCCGAATCCACCTTCGAACTCTATGGTCCCGATTCGCGCACGCCCGGCACCTATGCGGCGAACTGCCTGCTGGCACGCCGGCTGTTGGAGCGAGACGTGCGCTACGTGCAGCTGTTCCACCGCGGCTGGGACCAGCACACCGACCTGCCAGAGCAGATCCGAAAGCAGTGCAAGGACACCGACCAAGCCTCGGCGGCGCTGGTCAAGGACCTAGACCGGCGCGGCTTGCTCAAGGACACGCTGGTCGTCTGGGGCGGCGAATTCGGCCGCACGGTGTATAGCCAAGGCAAGCTCACCTCCGACAACTACGGGCGCGACCACCACCCGCGCTGCTTTACCGTCTGGCTCGCCGGGGCGGGCATTCGACCGGGAGTGATTGGCGAAACCGACGACTTCAGCTACAACATTACCGAGGATCCCGTGCATGTGCATGACCTCCACGCGACCGTCCTGCACCTGCTAGGGATCGACCACGAGAAGCTTACGTTCAAGTACCAAGGGCGCAATTTCCGCTTGACCGATGTTCACGGCAGGCTCGTCCAAAAGGCGATGGCATAGCCGCGAGACTGCCGACAGGTCCGCCCTTCCATTGAAGCGCCCGATGCAACGCATCCTTGCCCTGTTCGCGATCGTCGTCTTCGCAGCCTTGCACCAAGATTTCTGGCTGTGGGACGACGCGAGGCTGGTTTTCGGGTTCCTGCCGTCCGGTCTGGCCTATCACGCGGCGTACTCGGTAGCCACTGCCGGAGTGTGGCTGTTGATCGTGCGCCACGCCTGGCCCGCATGGCTGGATGAGGCCGGGGATTCTCGACAGGGGACCGGGGAACGGGCGCAGTGACGCAATTCGGCATTATCTGCGCCTATCTCTGCGTCCTGATCGGCCTCGGCTTTCTGAGCAACCGCTCGTTCCGGGGAACGGCCCAGGACTTCTTTCTCGCAAGCCGCACCATCGGCCCGACCCTGCTGCTGCTCTCCGTGTTCGGCACGGCCATGACGGCCTTCTCGCTCGTGGGCAGCACCGGCGAGGCCTACCGCAGCGGCATCGGGGTGTACGGGCTGATGGCGTCTTCGTCCGGCATCGTCCATACGGCCGTGTTCTACTTCGCGGGCCTGCGGCTGTGGTCCTTCGGCGCCCGCCACGGCTATATCACCCAGATCCAGTTCTTCCGCGACAGGTTCGAGAGCCGCGCGCTCGGGCTGCTGCTGTTCCCTGTCTTGGTCGGCTTGGTCATCCCGTACGTGCTGATCGGACTGCTCGGCGCCGGAAGCCTGGTGCAAGCGCTCACGCCGGGCGCATTTCCGCAGCTGTTCGCATCCACCGGGGGGGCCGTGCCGCCCTGGCTGACCGGGTTGGGGATCGCGGGCGTGGTGCTGCTGTACGTATTCGTCGGAGGGCTGCGCGGGGCCGCTTGGGCCAACGCGCTCCAAGCGGGCGTGTTCATCGTGACCGGGATCGCGACCTTCGTTGTGATCGCGCCCAAGCTGGGCGGGGTCGCGGCTGCGACCGAGGCAGTGCTGGCAGTCCATCCCGAAAAGCTCACCCGGACAGACAGCTTCGGACAGCTGCACTTCTTCAGCTACTGCTTCATCCCGCTGTCGATCGGGATGTTCCCCCACGTCTACCAGCACTGGCTGACAGCCAAGTCGGCCAAGTCGTTCAAGCCCCTGCTGGTGCTGCACCCTGTCTGCACGATGCTGGTCTGGCTGCCGTGCGTCCTGATCGGCGTCTGGGCCACGGCGGCGGTGCTACCCGACGGCAGCTCGGTCATCGCTCCGGGCTCGCCCGTCAACAGCGAGCTGGGCACC
This sequence comes from Bryobacterales bacterium, assembly GCA_022823865.1. Classification (GTDB taxonomy): domain Bacteria; phylum Acidobacteriota; class Terriglobia; order Bryobacterales; family UBA6623; genus VXMF01. Next base: position 87,907 of record JAJEHF010000207.1, on the reverse strand, counting down.
ATGGTGGGCGCTCTCACCACCCCGGTGCTGGGCGGCCTGCTCGGAGCGGGCATCCTGGCGGCCGTCATGTCCTCGCTCGACTCGCAGTTCCTTGCGATCGGCTCGATGGTCACGAACGATATCGCGGTCGACCTGCTCGGCAAGGGACGCCTCGACGACCGCGCCAAGGTCCGGCTGGGCCGATTGGTCGTGATCGGCATCGCCGCGGCAGCGTACTTGTGCTCGCTGGCCGAGCCACGCAGCGTCTTCACGCTCGGCGTCTGGTGCTTCAGCGGCTACTCGGCACTGTTCCCGGTGGCGCTGGCCGCGATCTACTGGCGGCGGGCCACAGCCGCCGGAGCGATAGCGGCGGTGCTCGCGACAGTCGCCGTCGGCTGGGCGTTCTTCCACGCCGGCGGCTACGGCAGCAACCCCGGGTACCTCTTCATGGGCATGCTGCCGGTTGTGCCGATGGTGGCGGCCTCGACACTTGCGTTGGTGGGAGTCTCGCTGGCGACGGCCCCGCCGTCAGAGAGCACGCTGGCCAAGTTCTTCCGCTCGTCGGAGCCGCGCCAGGCATAAGGCGCGCCGCGCCGGCGCGCAACCGGCCCGGCTGAGGCCGGAAGGAGCCTTGCGAGCCAAGCGGGCTAGACTGGACTGCAAGCGCCGGTCGGGTCCGGCGTCTGGGCTGCCGGGCGCTGATTGCCGTGAGGATCACTTACATCACAGCCGGCGCGGCCGGCACGATCTGCGGCAACTGCTTGCGGGACAACGCTCTCGCCGCGGCCCTGCAGAAGGTTGGCCACGATGTCGTGCTGTTGCCAGCCTACACGCCATTGCTGACCGACGAAGAGGATGTCAGCGAGCCCCGCGTGGTGTTGAGCGGGGTCAACCTCTACCTGCAGAGCAAGCTGAAGCTGGCCCGCTCGATCGGCCTTCTAGACCCTCTCCTCGACCACCCCCGCCTGCTGCGGTGGGCGTCGGGTTTCGCCATGGAGACGAATCCCGCACAGCTGGGAGAAATGACGCGGGACACGTTTCTTGGCGATCAAGGGCCGTACCGGCGGGAGATCCGCAAGCTTCTCGGCGTGCTGCGGGACTTGCGGCCCGACGTCGTCCACCTGACCAACTCCATGCTGGCCTCGGTGGTGGCTCCGATCAAGCGCCATCTGGGCGTGCCCGTCGTTTGCTCCCTGCAAGGAGAGGCCGACTTCCTAGCCGGCCTGCCGGAGCCGAGCCGGAGTGAATGCTACGACCTGCTGCGCGAACACGCGGCCCAGGTGGACAGCTGGATCGCGCCCTGCCGCGACCAGATCGAAGCCATGCGCGCCGCTCTGGGCGTGGCAGCCGAGCAGTTCGAGACCATCCTGCCGGGCATCTCGACGGACGGGTTCCGCCGGGCGCGAGTCCGCGGGGAAAATCGCTTCGTCGTCGGCTTCCTCGCCCGTATTTCCGAAGAGAAGGGGCTGGGCGTGCTGGCCCGCGCCGTCGACCTCGTGCGCAAGCGGCATCCCGAACGGACGATCGAGCTACGCGTAGCGGGCTGGCGAGCCGGGTCCAAGCAAGCCTACATCGATGAGCTGCGCGGGCGGTACGGCTTCGACGACCTCGGGTACTTGGAGCGCGACCAGAAGATCGCGTTCCTAGAGGGCCTGGACGCGTTTTCCGTGCCGACGACCTACCGGGCGTCGAAGGGCCTCTACGTCTTGGAAGCCCTTGCTGCCGGCGTTCCCGTCGTGCAACCGCGCATCGGCGTGTTTCCGGAATTGCTCGACATGACAGGCGGCGGGCTGTCCTGCGCGCCGGATGACAGCGAGGATCTGGCCGCCAAGCTGGAGACACTGATGACGGACGCCGCGGCCGCGAGCCAGCTCGGGCATATGGGCCGCGACAAGCTGCACGCCCACGGCACGGCAGAGCGCATGGCGGGACAAACCCTGGCGGTGTACGAGCAGCTGCTGGGCTGAGGCCGCCTAGAACAGCGCCGTCAGATCGGCGAAGCGCTCCACCGTGCGAAAGCGCTCGTGGGACTCCGGCAGGTCCTGGATCTCAAGCGACCAGGTGCTCGGATTCGGCACCAACACCGCTCCCAGTCCGGCTTCGAGGGCCGGATTGATGTCGGACTTGGGGCTGTTGCCGATCATCCACGTGGTTGCCGGGTCAGCGTCGATCTGCCTGACCAGGGTCCGATAGCACTCGACATCCTTCTCGGGCACAGTCGCGACGGGCTTGAAAAAGGCCTTCAGGCCCGATCGTTCCAGCTTGGTGTGCTGCTCTTCAGGGTCTCCCTTGGTCAGCAAGGCCAGGCGGTACCGCTGGCGAAGTTCCGCGAGTGTCTTGACCACGCCGGGCAGCAGTTCGATCTCGCCGCCGGTGATCCTGTCTGTCATCCCGACGATCCGGCGGCGCTGCTGTTCGGTGGCCGGCCCGCCTCGCAGCGTTTCGAAGCACTCCACCAAGTTGCGGGCGAAGTTCTTCGTGCCGTACCCGCGGAGCTTGATGTTGCGGCTCTCGATCTCATCGAGCCGCCGGCGCACCGCGACCGGCGAGAGGCGCGGGTGGTCCAAGTACCGAATGAACTCCGAGATCGCGTGCTCGAAGTAGATGTTGTTCTCCCACAGAGTGTCGTCGGCGTCGCAGATGAGCCAGGGAACGCTCGCCATCGAACCAGTATCCACCATGCATCGGATCGGACGGCTCGGACTGCCGGGAGTCGCGAGGGCGGCAAGTTCGGCAGCAGGGCGAGACCGCGCGTGGCCGTGCCCACGGCGAGAGGCCGCATCCGGGCTGCGATCCGGGTCCGGGCTAGTAGAACAGGTACTTGCGCCAGTTCTCTTGGTGGTTGCCCATCTGCCGCATGAGGCTGCGGCTGGTGTGCAAGTTGAACGGCTTCGGCTGTCGCTGCAGCTTCATCTGCGCCTCGACCGGCAAGCGGTCCCCCTTGCGGTTGTTGCAGCGCAAGCAACAGGCGACCAAGTTCTCCCACGTGTTGTTGCCGCCGCGCGAGCGCGGGACCACGTGATCCAAGGTGAGGTCGCCCGTGCCGAACTGCTTGTTGCAGTACTGGCAGGTGTGCTGGTCTCGGATCAGGATGTTCTTGCGCGAGATCGCGCGCATCTGGCGGGGGATGCGGCGGTACTCCAGCAGGCGGATCACGGAGGGGACGGCCAGGCTCTGGGAGGGAGAATGCACGCGGCCCTCGCCAGCTTCCTCCGTCGACGCCATCCCCTTGACGAGCAGGATCAGGGCGCGCCGCACGGCGCAGACATGGATCGGCTCGTAGCTGGCGTTCAAGACCAGCACGGGGCGTCGCAGGGGGTTGACCTTGAAGTGCTCGTGCGTCACCGCGCACCCCCTGGCCGGTCGGTTCGCGCTAGCAAGCGGTGCAGACCGCCGCCGGGCCCCCCTGCGAGCCCGGGCGCAACGGGGCACCGTGCGGCGCGCACGCCGCATCCACGCCGCCTGTGCGGCCAGAATGATCGATTAGCCCTTGGACTGGAGAAAGCTCACCTCTCGCCAGATGACCCGATTTCGCTCTCAACCTCTTGCTGGCAATCTCGGCAATAGCGGGTCCAAGGCACGGCTTCGAGCCGCTTGAGGTTGACCGCCCGCCCGCATTCTTCACAAATACCAAATTCTCCGGTGTCAAGTCGGACCAGGGCGTCTTTGACCAATATAAGTTGCTCGCGCAAGCTGTATCCCTGAGCGCTGAGGAAGTCCCGGTTGGAAGCCGCGGCCGCTTCCTCTCCTTCGTCGCCGCCGACCGTCTCGCCTATGGCGCGGCTCGCGTCGGCGGTGTTGGCCAGCGTGTTGGTGAGCTGCTCGCGTTTCAACTCGAGAGCTTTCCGCAGTCCTGCAAGTCGCTTGGGGTGCATGGTCGCCGGGACTTGGTCACAGAGGCCGAGCGGTCGGCCGCCTGCGAGCGCTGTCGGTTCAGTAATTCTATTGGTGCCCCGATACGCTGTCAAGACGGCCCGCGCGCTCATCCGAGACGCCCCGGAGCCGGAGGCGCCCGCCCCCGCCTGGGCTAGACTAGAGCTTGTGAGAAAGCCGCGCACCCTATACGAGAAGGTCTGGGATTCCCACGTGGTCACCCACGAGCCGGGAGCGCCCGCCGTGCTCTACATCGACCTGCATCTCGTGCACGAGGTGACCTCGCCGCAGGCCTTCCAGGGCCTGCGCGACCGAGGGATCAAGGTCCGCCGCCCCGACCGCACCCAGGCGACGATGGACCACAGCATTCCGACGCAGAACCAAGCCCTGCCGATCATGGATCCGATCGCTGCCAAGCAGGTGCAGCAGCTGCGCATCAATTGCCGCGAATTCGACGTCCCGCTGGCCGACCTCGGGGACGAGTCGCAGGGGATCGTCCACGTGATCGGGCCGGAATTGGGCCTGACCCGGCCGGGCATCACGGTGGTCTGCGGGGACAGCCATACTTCCACGCACGGCGCGTTCGGCGCTCTCGCCTTCGGCATCGGCACCACGGAGGTCGAGCACGTGCTCGCCACGCAGTGCCTGCTGCAGCGCCGCTCCAAGACTTGCGAAGTGCGCTTCGCCGGACGCGTCGCGGACGGCGTCGTGGCCAAGGACCTCATCCTGGCGCTGATCGCGGAGATCGGCATCGGCGGGGGCACCGGCCAAGTGCTGGAATACACCGGCGAGGCAATCCGCTCGCTCTCGATGGAAGGCCGCATGACTGTCTGCAACATGTCGATCGAGGGCGGCGCCCGGGCCGGCATGGTCGCCCCGGACGACACGACGTACGAGTTTCTCGCCGACAAGCCGACCGTCCCCAGGGGTGCCGAGTGGGACGCGGCGGTGGAACGCTGGCGAAGGCTTCCCTCCGACGAGGGCGCCGTCTACGACCGCACCGTCGAGATCGACGCCGCCGGGCTCGAGCCGATGATCACGTGGGGCACCAACCCAGGCATGGGAGTGCGCGTGAGCCAGCCCGTGCCCGAGCCGAACGGCAACCCGAGCGTCCGCAAGGCCCTCGACTACATGCGTTTGGAGCCGGGCAAGCCGCTGATCGGGCAGCCCGTCGATGTCGTGTTCATCGGCAGCTGCACCAACTCGCGCATGACCGATCTGCGCCAGGCCGCGAGCCTGCTGCAGGGCCGCAAGGTCGACCCGCGGGTCCGCATGATGGTCGTGCCCGGCTCGGAAAGGATCCGGGCGCAGGCCGAAGCCGAGGGCCTTGCGGATATCTTCCGCGCCGCCGGGGCGGACTGGCGTCAGGCCGGCTGCAGCATGTGCATCGCCATGAACGGCGACCAGCTCGGCAGCGGCCAGTACTGCGTTTCGACCAGCAACCGCAATTTCGAAGGTCGCCAGGGCAAGGGCGGGCGGACCTTCCTGGCCAGCCCGCTGACCGCTGCCGCCGCGGCCGTCGAGGGCTCGGTCGCCGACCCCCGACGCTACCTCTAGCACATCCGGAGAGAACCCATGCAACCTGTCACCAGCTTCAGCGGCAAGGTCGTTCCGCTGCCCGTCTCCGACATCGACACCGACCAGATCATCCCGGCTCGCTTCCTCAAGACGATCGAGAAGCTGGGGCTTGGCGAGAACCTGTTCAACGACTGGCGCTACCTGCCCGATGGCGGGCCCAATCCCGAGTTCGTGCTCAACCAGCCGCGAGCGGCCGGCGGCACGATCCTGCTGGCGGGCGACAACTTCGGCTGCGGCAGTTCCCGCGAGCACGCCCCCTGGGCCCTGCTGGGCTTCGGCTTTCGCGCGGTTATCAGCACGTCTTTCGCGGACATCTTCCGCAACAATTGCCTCAAGAACGGCCTGCTGCCTGTCGCGGTCGACGAAGCCACGCTGGCCGAGCTCTTCGAGGCCGCCAGCTCCGACGAAGGGCTGGAGCTGACAGTGGACCTGGCCAGCCAAACGCTGACCTTGCCCAGCGGCAGGGGCGTCTCGTTTCCTATCGACGACTTCTCGAAGCAGTGCCTGCTCGAAGGGGGCGACCAGCTGAGCTACATCCAGCAGCGCATGCCGGCGATCAGCGCGTACGAATCGCAGTCTGCCGAGGCGCTGAACACCCTGGCCTGATGCGCCGGGCTCAGGCCCTGCGCCGCGCTGCGAACACTAGCCAGAGCCCCACGGCGAAGAGGCCCAGCGCCACCAGCTGCGTGGTGCTCACCGTCCCGCCTACCAGCGCCGGCCGGGCGCCATCGGCGCGGAAGGGCTCGACGACGAAGCGAAACGAGGAGTACAGGGCCAGGTAGGCGCCGAGGATCGCTCCGGGCGCGTGCGGCTGCAAGAAGCGCCACAACAGGAACGCGCCGATCAGCGCGGTGCCGAAAGCCTCGTAGAGCTGTGTCGGATGCAGCGACACGTTCAGCGGCACGCCCGTGAAATCATGGGCGATCGGGTTGCTGAACGTCACCGCCCACGCGACGTGGGTCTCCCGGCCCCAGCAGCAGCCGGCGGCGAAGCACCCCATCCGGCCGATGGCGTGCCCGAAGGCCAGGCCCGGCACCATCAGGTCCGCCGTGGCAAGCCAAGGCAAGCCGTGTCTGCGCGTGTACCAGTACGCCACGCCGAGGGCCGTGACCAGGCCGCCGTAGAACACCCCGCCCGAGCGCAAGGCGGACAGCGAGAACAGCCTGCCCCAGTCGGCGGCGTAGTAGCTCCAGCTGTTTGCGATCAGGAAGACCTTGGCGCCGACGATCGCCGAAAGCAGCAGGACGATCCCCAGGCTTGTGACGCGCTCCGGGTCGATCGCGGTCCGCTTCGCCAGCCGCGCGGAGAGCGAAATGCCGGCCAGGAAGCCGGCGGCGATCAGCAGGCCGTAGGTCGGCACCGAGAACGAGCCGATCTCGAGCAGCCTGGGAAACATGGTCAGCAGCGGGCCTAGCCTTGGGCGGCGGAATCGCGTCCCGGCCCGCGGAACGAGTCCAGCAGCAGCAGGCCGACTCCGACCGTGATCGCCGAATCGGCCACGTTAAAGGCCGGCCAGTGGTAGGTCCCGACGAAGAAGTCCAGGAAGTCGGTCACGTAGCCTTGCCCCCAGCGCTCGTACAGGTTTCCGGCCGCTCCGGCCAGAACCAAGGGAAAGGCGCAGCGGTTCAGGCCCGAAGCCTGGCCCGACTGCCGGAACAGCGCCAAGACGACAACGACACCGGCCAGCGCCAGGCCCGGAAGGGCCCAGTCGCGGAACCAGGCCGGCGCGTCCGCGAAGAGGCCGAACGCGATTCCCGCGTTGCGCACGTGCACGAGGTTGAAGAAGCCGTCCAATATCGCCACGGACTCCCCGTGCGCCAATGCCTCCGCTACAAGGGCCTTGGTGTACAGGTCCAAGCCCAGGATCGCGCAACCGAGGGCGGCGAGCGCCGAGTTGGAACCGGTCAGCGCGGCGCAGCAGCGGCCGCTCCGCCCCGCGGCAGCAGACCCGTCCATTGGCCTACGCTCGCCCCTCCACGAGTTCAGTCTACATGAACCGCCCGGCACCATCGCAGCGCCGCGAGGGCGGCCCGTCCGCGCGCCCTCGGCACCCTGCCGATCGCGGGCTCGAGCGCGGCCGGCGCCGTGCTACCATGAGCGCAGGATCTGGCGGAATGTCCGCATTGGCCCAGAAGTCGTGCGTCCCCTGCACCGGCGGCGTGCCGCCGGTCGAAGGCGAGGAGCTGGCCCGGCTCAGCGCCGAGGTGGCGGACTGGAGCGTGATTGACGGGCACCACTTGGAGCGCGAGTTCGGCTTTCCCAATTTCCAGCAGGCCTTGGACTTTACCAACGCCATCGGGGAGGTCGCGGAGAGCGAGGGCCACCACCCCGACATTTTTCTCACTTGGGGCAAAGTCGGGGTCAAGATCTGGACCCACAAGATCGACGGCCTGACCGAATCCGATTTCGTGCTGGCGGCGAAGATCGACAGCTTGCGAAACTCGTAAGGGCGCTCGGGCGGCGGCACCGCCAGCGACGTATTCATGAGGCAGAGGACGGACATCGTGAAAGTCGTCCGTTCGGTGCTGCTGATCATGGCGGTCATCGCCGTCTGCACCGTCCTGGGCGGGCTCTACGGCTTGCGCATCGGCACCAACGGCAACTTCATCCAGATGGCGCCGATCAACGGCCAGCTGCACTTAGCGCGGCAGGCCACGCGCCTGATCCAGCAGCGCTTCGCCGAAGAAGTGCAGTGGGAGAACGCGATCTATCAAGGGGCGATCCCCGGCATGCTGGCCACCCTCGACCCGCATTCAACGTTCCTCGACACCGAGAACTTCCTTGCCATGCGCGAGCAAGAGCGCGGAAGCTATGCCGGCGTCGGCGTGCAAATCGTCAATTTCGGCAACAAGACGATCATCGACTTCCCGTTCCCGGAAACGCCCGCATTCGAGGCCGGCATCCGGCCGGGCGACGCGATCGAGATGGTCGACGGCAGCCCGGTGAGCCGACTGCCGCTCGATCAAGTCGCGAGCCGGCTCAAAGGGCCGGCCGGGACGCCCGTCGGCCTCAGTCTGTCGCGGGAGGGCCTGGACCGCTGGATCGACGTCGAGCTCGTGCGGCACGTGATCCCGCGGCCGACGATTCCCACCCGCCTGCTGTTCGAAGACGGCACCGCCTACCTCCACCTGACCAGCTTCGGGGAGAGGACTCCCGACGAACTGGAAGAGGCCTTGGGTCAAATGGAGAGCCAGGGCATGACCGGGCTGGTCCTGGACCTGCGGGGCAACAAGGGCGGCTTGCTTTCGGCCGGCGTCCGGGTCGCCAGCCACTTCTTGGAGCCCGGGCAAAGCGTCGTGTCCCATCGCGGCCGGGCGTCGCCGGAGCGCCACTACCGCGCGAAGTCGGAGAACCCCGATCTCGACTATCCGATCGTGGTGCTCGTAAACTGCGGGTCCGCCTCCGCGTCCGAGATCGTGGCCGGCGCGCTGCAGGATCACGACCGGGCCCTGATTGCCGGCAGCAGCACCTTCGGCAAGGGCTTGGTCCAGTCCGTGTTCGCGCTGCCCGAGTCCACGGGAATGGTGCTCACCACGGCGCGCTACTACTCTCCGAGCGGCCGCCTGATCCAGCGCCCCTATGCCAGCATCACCCCGAGCGAGTACTTCACCGAGCCTTGCAGCGAACAGTACAGGCCGCAACAAGGCACGGTCCGGCTCACCGACAGCGGGCGCAAGGTGTACGAGTTCGGCGGCATCGCGCCAGACGTGGAAATCGAGGGCCTGCGCAGGACGGCCGTGCAGCGGCTGGCGGGCCGGCATCGCGCTGTCGAGCGTTTCGTGGCGCGACTCCGCGCCCGCGGCTACGCAATGCTGAAGGGCGAGACGCCTTCACCCGACATGCTGGCCGATCTGCTGGCGTTCATGGGGCGGCTGGGAATTCCGACCGGCCGGCGGATGTCAGCCGCGGACCGGCAGTTCCTGATGCGGTCCCTCGCAACCCACCTGCACGTGTCCTATTTCGACTACGACGAAGGACAGCGGATCCGTGCCAGCTACGACCCCGTCATCCTGCGCGCGAGATCGCTGCTCGCGCAAGCCGCCAGCCTGATGGACAAGAGCCAGATTCCGGTTTCCTAGCGCGGCTCGTAGCTCTTGCTGAATCCAGTCCGTGAGTTCGTCACGGAAAACCGGCCGTCAGGCTGCACCGACGCCTTGATCCAGTGGGCGGCGCAGCCCTCGGTCTCGCCCGTGTTGGCGATGAATTCTTCACTGGGGTTGTGCTCCGCCCCGCTCTCCACCGCCCGGTGCACCTGCCACAGATCGACCAGGGACTCGGTGGACATCAGCGCGCTGAAGGTCGCCGGGCTGCCTCCCTTGCGCGGCCCGTTGTTCATCACCGCCACGAGCGGCTGGATGGCCTGGATATGCGCGGGGGCGCCGGACATGTGCATTCCGTGGTGGGTGACCTGGTACAGGTCGACGACGCCGAAGAGATTGACCGGGCAGGCGGTCTCGATCTCGTAGTTCCAGGTCAGGTCTCCCAAGTCGAGGAATTCAAAGTCTCCGACGCGAATCATGAACCCGACGCTCTTGCCATTCTCACCCTTGTCAACACGCTTCGCCGCGGCGCCGCGGCAAGCGGGGTTGGGAGACGCCCCTGCCAGGGGCTCCTCCAAGAAGCGACTGCGGGCCGCCACGAAGAAGAAGTCCGTGCTGGCCAAGGGCAGCCTCTGGCCGGGCTCGGCCCGGATGCGCCCCTCGCCGGCGGTGTCGACATAGCTTTGCCACAGTTCGTCCGCGCGCTCGTTCCAGCCCACCTCAACGCTGTCGCCGTGATCGACGAAGTTGCGGATCGGCACGCGATCGGCCAATTCCGCCACCCCTCCCGTGTGGTCGCGGTGGAAGTGCGACGCGATGAAATAGTCCAATTCGAGCTTGCCCACCTCCTCGCCGAGGACCTTCACGATGCGCTCGGCATCGCGCCCCTCGAAGCCCGGCCAGCCGGCATCCATCAGGATGGTCTCGGCCTCCGGCGTCACGACTAGGGTCGCCGCCCCGCCCTCGACATCGATCCAGTAGATGTCCAACGTCGCGCCCGCCGCCCGCGGGCTGACCGCCGAAACCAGAAGAATCGCGAGAAACAGAGCTTTCATGACCACAACATCATAAAGCCCCGCGAGCCCTGACTCGGTATCTCCCGCGGCTGCCGCGCCGCCGCGACAACGCCCCGCAGCCCTGGCGGACCGCGCTCGATACGCACATGCTGGTAGGATTGAAGAACCGGGCCCGCCACTCGCGCTGGGCCCTCAGCGCCTTGGTCGATTGCCGCCGCCGCACTGCGCTAGACTGGAAGTGGGAGGTTCATGCACAAGCATGTCTAGGGTAACTCTCGCGCTCTTGAGCGCGGCGCTATTCGTTGTCGGCGGGGCTGTGGCCGACGACCAGCCTGGCGACGTCGCCAAGGGCAAGGAAGCATTCCAGCAGCGCTGTCTGGTCTGTCACTTCGAGGACAGCGCTGAGAAGAAGATCGGACCCGGCTTGGCCGGCATCAAGGAAGGCACGCTGCCGAGCGGCAAGGAGGCCACCTTGGAGAATGTCCTCGAGAACCTGAACAAGGGCGGCAACGGCATGCCCGCGTTCGAGCAGATGCTCAGCGACGAGGAGAAGAGCGACATCACAGCCTACGTCTTGAGCTTGTAGTGCGCAGCCCGCTGCACGGGCGCGCAACCGCGAAGTCGTGCCGCTGGCCGCCCCAGCCCCTTTGATGGGGTTACGGCTGCCCGCAACAGGAGCAACTATGGACATTGAGAAGAAGGTCACCGAAATCATCTGCGAGCAACTCAGCGTCGAGGAGTCGCAGGTGACTCCCGAGGCGAAATTCCAAGAGACCCTCAACGCCGACTCGCTCGATATCGTCGAGCTGATCATGGCGTTTGAGGAGGGTTTCGATATCGAAATCCCCGACGACCAAGCCGAGGGCATCCGCACCGTCGGCGACGCGATCAAGTACATCGAAGCGGCCACGTCGGACGAATAACAGGGGCACTGTTGGCAAGGCGAGTCGTCGTTACAGGTGTGGGCCTCGTCTCCCCCGTGGGGGTGGGCACGGAGGCTTGCTGGTCCGCGATCCTGCGCGGATGCAACGGGATCGAGCGCATCACCCACTTCGATGCCAGCGCCTACGCCTGCCAGATCGCGGGCGAGGTGAAGGGCTTCGACCCGCGGGACTTCGTCACGGCCAAGGACCTGCGCAAGATGGCGCGCTTCATCTTCTTCGCGATCGCGGCCAGCGATTTCGCGATGGGGATGGCGGGCCTGGAGATCACGCCGGCCCTGTCGCCGCGCGTCGGCGTGTACGTGGGCAGCGGCATCGGCGGCTTCGACATCATCGAGCGCGAGCACGCAAAGCTGCTCAGCGCCGGGCCGCGTCGCGTGACGCCCTTCTTTATCCCGGCCACGGTGGTCAACCTGGCCTCGGGCAACGTCTCGATTCGCTGGAACGCCAAGGGCCCGAACTCCGCCACGGCGACCGCCTGCACCAGCGGCGCTCACGCGGTCGGCGACTCGTTTCGCCTGATTCAGAACGGATACGCCGACGCCATGATCTGCGGGGGCGCGGAAGCGGCGATCACGCCGATGAGCATCGCCGGCTTCGCGGCCATGAAGGCCCTATCCACTCGCAATGACTGCCCCGAAACAGCCAGCCGGCCATGGGATGCCGACCGCGATGGCTTCGTGGTCGGCGAAGGGGCCGGCCTGCTGGTGCTGGAGGAGCTCGAATCGGCACAGCGTCGCGGAGCCCCGATCATGGCTGAGATGGTCGGCTACGGCATGAGCGGCGACGCGTACCACATCACTTCTCCGGCCGAGGACGGGGAGGGAGCCGAGCGCGTCATGCGCAGCGCTCTCGAGGATGCGGGCGTTTCCGCCTCCGACGTCTCCTACATCAACTCCCACGGCACCTCGACGCCAGTCGGCGACGTGATCGAGTCCCGCGCGATCGAGCGGCTCTTCGGCAAGGACGCCGGCAAGGTGGCGGTCAGCTCGACCAAGTCCATGACCGGACACCTCCTCGGCGGCGCCGGCGGCCTGGAAGCCGGCTTCTCGGCGCTGGCGGTGCGCGACCAGATCGCGCCGCCAACGATCAATCTGCAACGTCCCGGCGAGGGCTGCAATCTGGACTACGTGCCGGGCAAGGCCCGTCCGATGGAAATCGAGTACGCCCTGAGCAACTCGTTCGGATTCGGCGGCACCAACGGTGCTCTGGTCTTCCGGCGCTACAGCGGCTGATCGGGCCCCGATTGCTAGAATTGCTGATTGGGCGGCCTTGAGGCCGCGCTCCCCTCTGCACCATGAATATCTTTGTCTGCGTCAAGCAGGTCATGGCGCGAGACTCCGTGATCCGCCTTGACGAGGGCGCGACATGGGTGCGCGACGATGGCCTGACCTTCGAGATGAACGAGCCGGACACCTACGCGCTCGAAGAGGCGTTGCGGCTCAAGGAGAAGCACGGCGGAGAGGTCGTGGCCGTGACTGCCGGCCCGGCGCGGTCTGCCTCCACGCTGCGCGAAGCGCTCGCCAAGGGAGCCGACCGAGGCATCCACATCGAAGACGATCGCTTCGTCGAAGCCGACACTCACGCAACCGCGGCCGCGCTTGCCGCGGCCATCGGCCGGGAGCGGCACGACCTGATCCTGACCGGCCTGCAGTCCGACGATTCGGGCTTTGGCCAGACTGGCGTGATCCTCGCCGAAAAACTCGGCCTGCCGCATGCCACGATCATCATGGAGATTGACGCTTCGGGCTCGCAGCTGCGCTGCAAGCGCGAGCTGGAGGCTGGCTGGTTCCAGACGGTCACGTTGCCCCAGCCGGCCCTGCTGACGATCCAAAGCGGCATCAACAAAGTGCGCTACGCCACCCTGATGGGGATCAAGCGGGCCCGCAAGAAGCCGCTCCAGCGCTACACGACCGACGAACTGGGCATCGAGATCACGGCGCAGCAGAGCGTTCGGCGACTCTACCAGCCGCAGCAAGCGAAACAGACCGTGTTCTTGGAGGGCGGCAGCCGCGAGGTCGCCGACGAGCTCCTCAACAAGCTTCGGTTCGAGGCGCGAGTGATATGAGCATCCTACTGGTCACTGAACAGCAGGGCGGCAAGTGGCACCGCATGTCGTTCGAAGCCCTGGCGGCGGCCCAGGCAGCCGCGGCCGGCATCGACACGCCACTGGTTGCCGCCGTCGTCGGATCGGGCGTCGGACAACTCGCAGCCGAACTTGCCAGCAAGCGAGTCTCGGAGGTCGTCGCGATCGACAGTCCCGAGTTGGCCCAGTACAGCCCGGACGGCTTCGCGTCGGCACTGCGCCAAGCGGTCGAGCAGGTCAAGCCCGGCCTGGTCCTCTTCCCGCATACCTACCAAGTGCGCGACCTGGTCCCAAAGCTGGCCGCATCGCTCGGAGGGTGCTTCGTCAGCGATATCGTTGACATGCGATTCGACGGCGGCGCGCCGATCTTCGTCAGGCAGCTGTTCCAGGGCAAGCTGCACGCCGACGTGTCTGCATCCGGCCAGCCGCCCCACTTCGTGTCCGTGCAATCCGGCGCGTACCGGGCCGACGCGGTGGCCGAGGGCCCGGCGCCAGCCCCCATTCGCAACCTCGCGGTGTCGCTGGATGCCAGCGTGATACGGACCCAGGCGGAACCTCCGTATCAGGACGCCAAGGATGCGGTGGACCTCGGCTCGGCGCCAATCATCGTCTCGGTCGGGCGCGGCATCCAAGATCCGGACAACATCCCGCAGGCCGAGGCCCTGGCCAAGGCGCTTGGGGGCGAGCTGGCCGCATCCCGCCCGATCTGCGACAACGGCTGGCTGCCGCTAGAGCGCCAGATCGGCAGTTCAGGGCAGACTGTCGCGCCAGATCTCTACCTCGCTCTTGGCATCTCCGGGGCGATCCAGCACGTGGTCGGCATGAAGGGCGCCAAGACGATCGTCGCCATCAACAAGGATGCCGGCGCCCCAATCTTCGAGATCGCCGACTACGGGATCGTGGCCGACCTGTTCGACGTGGTGCCGAAGCTGATCGAAGCGCTCGAAGATTCAAACTAGCCGGGGCGTTGCCCCAGCGCGGCGGCGAGTGAGAAGATACGGTCGGCATGCGAGAGCTTTCCCAAGCCCTGACAGCGACGGCGCTGGCGGTCGCAACGCTGGCGTGCGGCAGCGCGACCGCGCCCGCCAGCCGCGAGCCCGGCGATCGACCGAATTTCGTGCTCGTCTTCATCGACGACATGGGCTACGGGGACATCGGGGCCTTCGGCTCGCGCGAGAATCGCACGCCTCGCATCGACGCCATGGCCGCGGAAGGCATGAAGCTCACAAGCTTCTACGCCCATCCGGTCTGCACGCCGTCGAGGGCCGCCCTGCTGACCGGGGCCTACCCGATTCGCAACGGGCTGCAGACCGGCTACTGGCACCCCGTGCTGATGCCGGGCGACCCGCAGGGCATCCACGCGGACGAGGTCACGGTCGCGGAAGTCCTCAAGCAGCGCGGCTACGCCACCGGGATCGTCGGCAAGTGGCACCTCGGCGACCAGCCCGAGTTCCTGCCCAACAATCACGGCTTCGACTACCACTTCGGCCTGCCGTATTCCAACGACATGAGCCCGTTCATGCCGCTCAATCCTCGCAACCACCCACCGCTGCCGTTGCTGCGCGATGGCGACGTGATCCGCGAGGTGCCCGAAGACCAGTCATTCCTCACCGGCGCGTACACGGCCGAGGCACTCTCCTTCATCGACCGCCACCACGCCCAGCCGTTCTTCCTGTACGTGCCCCATTCCATGGTTCACGTGCCGCTGTGGGCGGGCGAGCGATTCAAGGACACGTCCGAGAACGGCATCCTCGGCGACTGCATCGAGGAGATCGACTGGAGCGTGGGGCAGATCCGTGACAAGCTCGAAGAGCACGGAATCGCCGAGAACACGCTCGTATTCTTCACCTCCGACAACGGGCCCGCAAGAGGCAGCGCAGGCCCCCTGCGCGGACGCAAGGGCAGCACCTACGAAGGAGGCTTGCGCGTGCCGACCGTGGCGTACTGGCCCGGCACGATCCCGCCCGGCACTTCGTACGACGACACCGCTACCACCATGGACATCCTGCCAACGTTCGCGACCCTGGCGGGCGGCGACTACCCGGCGGAGCGGATCGACGGCCACGACATTTCCGGCGTGCTCAAGGGCGATACGACGCGAGACTCCCCCTACGAGGCCTTCTACTTCTACCGGGGTTACGAATTGCGCGCCGTTCGCAGCGGAGCGTGGAAACTGCACACAGACGGCACGCTCTACAATCTTGAAGCCGACATCGCCGAGAGCCGCGACGAGGCCGCGACCCATCCCGATGTGAAAGAGCGCCTACAGTCGCTCTTGGAGCACGCGCGCGAGGCTCTGGGCGACGGTCCGATGTGGCCGGGCGATCCGGGCATCGCTCTGCCGCCGACTGCCAGGCCGATTGGAACGATCTCCAGGTTGCCGGAACTGCTGATCCCGCGCCACGGGGCTAGCGGCAGCGCCGCTCACGAGCCGCCGATCCGCAGCAAGACCACCAACGTCACGCCCCCGC
Source organism: Bryobacterales bacterium (assembly GCA_022823865.1). Lineage (GTDB taxonomy): Bacteria > Acidobacteriota > Terriglobia > Bryobacterales > UBA6623 > VXMF01. The sequence goes on along the minus strand of JAJEHF010000207.1, from coordinate 71,923 downwards.
CAGGCTTCCAGCGCCCCGCGCACTGGTAGCGTTCGGTCCGCTCAGCCGACTCTGGGTCACTCCTGAGCGTCCCCGGCGCCCTTGACGGCTCCGAGCACGCGGCGCAGCAAGCCGCGCTTGGGGGGAGCATTCGCTTCCCACTCGGCCCGCAACGCAGCCCTCCGGCGGGCGTCCCGGTGCCGGGAAGTGTCCGCGGTATCGGGTTCCGTGCCCGCCACATAGACCTCTTCCTTGCAGTTTTGGCAGTAGTGGTCGGCCAGCACTCGCTGCACGGCACTGACGGGCACGCGCACGACGCCCTCGGGCTCTGCGAAAGGTCCCGGATTCGCGTACGTGGCCAGCTGCCGGACCTTCTGCATGAACATCGCCCAGATGGGCAACGCCGAATGCGCCCCTTCCAGGGCGAGATCGGTGTTGTCGTCGAATCCGACCCACACCACGCAAATCAGGTCGTTGGTAAAGCCGGCGAACCACCCGTCATCGTCGGTACCGGTCTTGCCCGCGGCATCGGTGATGCCGTACGTAAACCGAGCCCGAATGCCCGAGCCGTGCCGGATCACGTCTTGCATGATGTGCGTCACCATGTAGGCCACGCGGGTGTCCATCACCGGCTTTTGTTCGACCTCGCTCTGGTACAGCGTCCCGCCGGCATCGTCGCGCACGTAGCGCACGAAGCGGGGCTCAACGCGGACGCCGCCATTGACGAATGACGAGTATGCCGCGGCGACTTCGACCGGCGTCACCTCGTACGTGCCGAGAAACATGGAAGGAACCGGCAGGATGTCGGTTCCCATGCCAGCGCGGCGGGCAAGATCGAGCACCCGCTGGTAGCCCGCCATCTGCCCCACCTTCACTGTCGCGACATTGATCGAGCGCATCAGCGCGTAGCGCAGGCTGATCAGCCCGTAGTAGTGGTCAAGGTGGTTCGACGGCTCGTAGGGCGGCTGCAATTCGCTGAATTCGAACGAAGTGGGCTCGTCAAGCACCAGAGTGCTCGGCGTAAGCACGCCGGGAGGCGGCGGATACTGCGTGCGAGCGTACTCGGGCAGCGCGTGGCCGTAGCCGCGGTCGATGGTCAGCTGGCGCTCGCGGTCCAAGACGGTGTCCATCGCGGCCGCGAACACGAACGGCTTGAAGACCGAACCCGGCTGGCGCTTCGCCAGCGCGCGGTTGAGCTGGCTCCCGCCGTAGTCCCGTCCGCCTACAACCGCCTTGATTTCGCCCGTGCGCGGGTCCATCGCGACCAGCGCTACCTGCGCCCGCGGGGGCTCCTGGTCGCGGTAGCGGCGCTGCCGCGCGATGCGTTCATCCACGAGCTTCATGCCCTCGCGGACGGCTTCGACGGCGAATTCCTGCAGCTGCTTGTCCAGCGTGGTGTACACCCAGTAGTTCTTCGTGACGAGATCGTCTGTCTCGAAATGGCCCTTGAGGCTCTTGTTGACCAAGTCGATGTAGTACGGCGCGTCGCGCGACTCCATGTGCCCGCGCGACAGCTCGATCTCCGCGGCCGAGGCCTCTTCGAAAGTCGCGTCGTCGATGAAGCCCTCGCGCAGCATTGCCGACAGCACCTGGTTGCGCCGGAACTTGGCCCGCTCGGGGTAGCGGTACGGGTTGAGGTAGCTAGGCCCTTGCGGCAAGCCGGCCATCAGGGCCGCCTCGGGCAGGGTCACGTCTCGCACGTCCTTGTCGAAGAAGCCCCGCGCAGCCTCCCCGAAGCCGTGGACGTTGAAGCTGCCCTGCCGGCCCATGAAGACTTGGTTCGAGTAGTTCTCGAAGATCTGCTGCTTGGTCAGCCGACCCTCGAGCTGGATGGCGATCATGGCCTCGGCAAGCTTGCGCTTCACCGTCGTTTCCCTCGTGAGGAAGAAGTTGCGGGCGAGCTGCTGGCTCAGCGTTGACGTTCCCCTGGGCCGCTTCCACTCCCGCAGGCCCTCGATCGCCGCTCCGGTAGTGCGGATGAAGTCGATGCCGTGGTGCGAGTAGAACCGGTGGTCCTCGATCGCAATGACCGCATCGATCAGGTGCTGGGGGTAGTCGCTGAACTTGAACAGCCGACGCTTGGAGCGTTCTTGGTCGAACTGGTTCGTGATCAGCTCGGGCTCGATCTGGTACGCCTCCAACTTCTCGCCGGTGTCTGTCAGGACAATCTCGGCGATGTGGGAGTCTTCGACAGAGATTCGGGCGGGGTCGGGCGTGAAGTGCGACAGCGGGCCGGGGTGGATCTCGATGTGGTCGTCGCCAAGTTCGTACCAGCCGACGCGGTTTTCCGGATCGCGCGTGTAGCCGGCGGCTCGCAGGTTGCGAGCGATTGCCGCCATGGTCCCCGGGTCGCCGATAGAAATCGTGCGAGGCGTGGCCAAGAAGCGGGCAGTCCGGTCGAACGCGCCGCCATCGAGGCGCAAGTCAATGATGGCGCTGTACTTCCAGTAGAAATGGTTGTACACCACCCCGCCGACCACGCCGGCGACCAGGCACACGCCCAGCAAGACGGTTCCGAGCGGAGTCCGCACGAATCGGGCGATGCGGTTGAGGAAGCCGAGACGAAAGCGCAGCTTGGCCCCCCGATGCCGGGCCCCGCTCGGTCCCGGTTGGCCCTTCTTCGCAGTGGTCATGCTGCGGTGCGCCCGATGAGAGGCGATTCTCCGGCTCAAGCGACTGCTGTCGGCCGCACGGCTCGGCCAGCGCCTTCGGAAACGGGCGGCGCTCTAACGTTTTGACGCAACTCCAGCTGCGTCCGTTTCGCGCCCGTGCCCGCCTGCCGGCGCTAGGCCGCGGCCTCGCTGATCCGGCCAACCAGCAGTTTCGCTATCTCTTCGATATTAGCATTCTCGGAGCGTCCCGTGCTGCGCTCGGCCAATTCCACCAAGCCCTCCGCGATGTTTCGACCCACCGTGATCCGATACGGGATCCCAATCAGGTCAGCGTCCTTGAACTTGACGCCAGCGCGCTCGGCCCGGTCGTCCAGCAGGACGTCGACGCCAGCCTTGCGCAGTTCGGCATAGAGCTTCTCCGCCGCCCGCCGCTGGTCCTCGTTCTTGAGGTTGACCGGCGTGATCACTGCCTCGAACGGGGCGATCGAGACCGGCAGCGCCATCCCGGCATCGTCGTGGTTCTGCTCGATCGCGCCGGTTAGGACGCGCTCGACCCCGATGCCGTACGAACCCATGATCGGGGTGACGGCCTTGCCGTTCTCGTCCAGGACCGAAAGGCCCATGGATTCTGAGTACTTGTAGCCCAGCTTGAAGATGTGTCCGACTTCGATGGCCTTGCGTCGCCTCACAGGCTGCCCCGAGGCCACGTCGATATCGCCGTCCTCGGCCTCGCGCAGGTCCGCGTAGCGCGCCCGGAAGTCGCGCCCGGGCGTGACGTTTCGCAAGTGCGTGTCGGCCTTGTTGGCACCGGCGATCAGGTTGCGGCGCCCCTCCAGGGACTTGTCTGCGAGCAGTGTGATTTCGCCGGCCCCGACCGGACCGATGAAGCCCGCTTCGGCCCCGAGCCACTGCTCGATTTCGGCGGGATGGGCGGGCCGGACGTCTGGATCCTGCGCCTCGCCCGCGAGCTTTGTCTCGCTGAGCTGGTGGTCTCCGCGCAACAACGCCATCAAGGGCTTGCCCTGAGCGACCATCACCAACGCCTTGATATGCGACGACGCGGGCAGGCCGTCGAATTCGGACACTTCCTCGATCGTCTTCCTGCCCGGCGTGGCGAACTCCTCGGGCAAGGCGTCGCCTTCCGGGTCCGGCACGGAAGGCGGCCGCGGCAGGGTCACCGCTTTCTCCAAATTGGCGCGATAGCCAGAGGCGGGGCACTCGATCAGCCAATCCTCGCCTGCGGGGGACGGCACCATGAATTCGCACGACTCGCTGCCGCCCATCGCGCCGGAATGCGCGTCGACGGGCAAGTACTCCAATCCGCAGCGGTCAAAGATGCGGCAGTAGGCAGCGTAGTGGCGCTGGTAAGCGGCGTCGAGGCCCGCGCTGTCCATGTCGAACGTGTAGGAGTCCTTCATGGTGAAGCGCCTCACGCGCATCAGGCCCGCCTTGGGCCTCGGCTCGTCGCGAAACTTCGCTTGGATCTGGTACCAGATCTGCGGCAGTTGCTTGTAGCTGCGCAACTCGCCGCGGGCGATGAAGGTGACGACTTCCTCCTCGGTCATCCCCAAGCAGTGCTCCCTGCCGAAGCGGTCCTTGAGCCGGAACATGTCGTCGCCGATCGCGTCCCACCGCCCGCTCTCTTTCCAGATTTCTGCCGGATGGAGCTCCGGCGTATAGATCTCCTGCGCCCCGATGGCGTCCATCTCCTCGCGAATGATGCGCTCGATCTTGCGCAGGCTCCGCTGGGCGAGGTACAGGTAGCAGTACAGCCCGGCCGAGAGCTGGCGCACGTAGCCCGCCCGCAAGAGCAGCTTGTGGCTCACGACCTCGGCGTCGGACGGCGCATCGCGCAACGTCGGAATAAACAGGCTGTTCCAGCGCATCCGGGGGATTCCGCAGCCTAAGACAGCACCTGGGCAAGCCGCGGAAGTCCCATCGTAGCACTGCCAAATAGCGCCGGATGAGGTCCGGCGCGGCAGCCCGCGGGCGCTACCAAGCCAGAGCGTACGATTTGTCGCGGCGCGGCCCGGCGGCCCCGTAAAGCACCCCGCGCTGACGATCCAGCATCAGGGCCGTGGCGTCGCCGATGGACCATGGCCCGGCGTCGAGAACAGTGTGCCCCATGGCAGTGAGACCATCCACCGTGGACTGCGCCATGCGCGACTCGACACGCATGACGCCAGGCTGCGTCTGGCGGGGAAAGAACGATGGGGGGAAGTCCAGGATCTGGATCAGGGGCGCGTCCAGCGCCGTTTGGATGTCCATTCCGAACTCCAGCACGTTGAGGAGGAACTGGAGATTGACCTGGTCCTGGGCGTCACCGCCCGGCGTGCCCCAGGCCATGAAGGGCTGGCCGTCCTTCATCGCCAGGGTGGGCGTGAGCGTGGTGCGCGGGCGCTTGCCCGGCTGCAGGCTGTTCGCCTGTTCGTTTGACAAGACGAAGCTCTGGCCGCGCGTGCCGAGCACGAAGCCGAGTCCCGCGATGATCGGCGAGGTCGTAAACCAGCCCCCGCTGGGCGTCGCCGAGAACACGTTGCCCTCTGCGTCCGCCACGCGAGTGCCGGTCGTGCCCGGGGGGTCGGGCCGAAACGGGACGGAGTCGGGCACGGCGGCGTGCGCGAGCTGCTCGTTGTGGAACGGGTACGGATTGCCCGGCTGCAACTTGAGGGAAGGCGCCTCCAAGTCAATGAGCTCGCGCCGATGCGCGGCGTACTCCTTGGAGAGCAGGCCGTGCCCGGGGACTCCGACGAAGTCAGGATCGGCGTAGTACCACTCGCGATCGGCGAAGGCCAGCTTCATGGCCTCTGCCAGCAAGTGCAGGTACGGCGAGCTATTGTGCCCCAGCGAGCGCAGGTCATAGGCTTCCAGCAGGTTCAGCGTCTGCAGCAGGACGGGGCCTTGGGACCAGAATCCCACCTTGTATACGTCCACGCCGCGATACGAGGTGCGGGCGGGCTCTTCGATCACCGGTCGGAACGCCGCGAAGTCCTCGACTTCCAAGAGGCCGGAAGACGTGAAGCCATTGGCGTCAGTGCACCGGAAGTCTTTCTGAAACTGGACGATTTCCGCGGCGAGGTCGCCGCTGTAGAACAGGTCGTGAGCGGCCTGCAGGCCCGCATCCCGGCCAGCGTCCGAGGCCTGCCGCTCGGCTTCGACCAGCCGCTGAAGCGTGCGGGCCAGGTCTTTCTGCACCAGCAGGTCCCCGACGCTGGGCAGATCCCCGCCCGGGAGGAAGATCCGCGCGGAGGTCGGCCACTCTGCCCGCATGCGGCCCTGGACCCTACGCAAGTTGTCCAGGTAGCTCGGAAAAACCGCGAACCCCTCGTCTGCAAGGCGAATGGCCGGGGCCAGCACCTCGCCCAGGCTCATCGTGCCGAATTCGCGCAGCGCTGCGATCAGCGAGCCTACGACGGCCGGCACTGGAGCCGGCAGGAAGCAATCCCCGGGAATGGCCGCGATGCCGTTGGCGCGGAACCACTCCAGGGTCGCCTTGCGGGGTGCCTGGCCCTGCCCGTTCACGGCGACCACGCGGCCATCGGCGGCGCTGTGAATCAGGATCGGGACTTCCCCGCCAAGTCCGAAGCGGTCGAATTCAATGACCGCCTGCGCGAACACCGTGGCGACCCCCGCATCGACGGCGTTGCCGCCGGCCTTGAGCATGTCAAGGCCGGCATCGCTGGCTTGGTGGTGGCCCGAAACGACGACGCCTCGCGTACCCATGACATACGGTCGCGTGCCGGCGGCGATGGTCACAGTTGAAACCAGCATAGCCAAGCCGATCTTCAGCGGTGTTTGGAGAGAAATCAGGCGCTGCATCTTGTGCTTCCAGCGTATTGTAGACGCCGCGCTAACGGTGCGCTCAGACTCTCCGCGTGCCAGCAGCACGTAGCTATCGCATACGCGGCCGGGCGTCTAGCGCGCATGCAGCAATCGCTGAGCCGGTATGCTGGCCGAACCATGAGGCTTGCGGAACTCCACCAGCAACACATCTGATCGAACGGGATCGCGCCAAGCGCCTGACGCCCGACCGCAGAACATCGAGTTCAGCGCGCGACCGAACCGCTTCGAACAGACCTGGTCGGGCGAAGTCTGATATTTTGGCTGCGAGGCCTTCCTCGTGGCGACGCCCTTCCGTCTGTCCTTGCTGCTAGCCAGCCTCTGGATTCCGCGGCTCGCAGCACAGACGGCCCAGATCGATTTTCGCGCCGACATCGAGCCGATCTTCCGCCAGCGCTGCATCGCGTGCCACGGACCGGCCAGCCAGTCAGGGGGCTTGCGCCTCGACCATGCCGCCGCTGCGATGCGCGGCGGCTATTCGGGTCCGGCGATCAAGGCCGGTGACGGTGCCGGCAGCCGACTTGTTCAGATGCTCAGCCGGCCCGCTTCGGACGGCCCGGTAATGCCGCTCGACGGCGAGCGCCTCCCTGCCGAACAGATCAACCGTATCGCGGCTTGGATCGATCAGGGAGCGGTGTGGCTGGATTCCCTCGCATCGGGAACAGGACCCAGCCCAGACGCGGCGCATTGGTCTTTCGTACCGCCGGTCCGACCGAAGATCCCAACGACGCGGGCCGCGGGGTGGGTGCGGAATCCGATCGATTCGTTCATCGCGGCCAAGCTGGAATCCGCGGGCCTCGAAGCTTCACCTGAAGCACCCCCGGCCGTCCTGCTGCGACGTCTGAGCTTGGATCTGACCGGGATCCCTCCAAGCCCCGGCGAAATCACTGCGTTCTCCAGCGGAGAGATTAGCTACGAGCAGGCCGTCGAGCGCCTGCTGGCATCCCCGCACAGCGGCGAGATGCAGGCCCTGCACTGGCTGGACCAAGCGCGCTTCGCCGAGAGCGATGGCTATCAGGCCGATTACATCCGTCCGTACGCGTGGCGCTGGCGACACTGGGTGATCGATGCGTTCAACCGCAACCTCGGGTTCGACCGGTTCACAGTCGAGCAAGTGGCCGGGGATCTGATCCCGGGCGCAGACCGCGGCCAAGTCGTCGCAACCGGGTTCCACCGCAACGCCCTGCACAACCGCGAGGGCGGCTTCCCCCTCGAGATGGACCGGGTGGAGCGTGTCGTTGAGCGGACCAGCACTGCCGCGACAGTCTGGCTGGGCCTGACGGCCGGCTGCGCCCGATGTCACGATCACAAGTTCGACCCGATCAGCCAAAAGGACTTCTACAGCCTGTACGCATTCTTCAACACCGCCATCGAGCGCGACATCGACGCCCCGCTGCCAGGGGAGCGTCGAGCATACATGGCGCGCCGTCCCGAGTTCGAAAGGCGGCGAGCGGAGCTGTTCGAGCGGTACCGGGTCCCGGAGCTGCAGGACTACTGGGAACGTCGCATCCTCGCAGCTGCGACCGACCCTGGCACAAGCCTAGAGCCGATCTGGAAGATCCTGTGGGACCTGCTCGAGTTCGAGCTGGACGGCGGGGCCGAGACGGTCCGCACGGCACCCGAACAACGCACCGCCAAACAAAGCGACCGATTGTCCGCGTACTTCGTAGGGAACGTCGTAGGGGGATACGACTTTCAAACTCCAGCCGGCTTCGAAGACCTCGACTTCGCCGAGCTGAAGCGGGAATTCAAGGCATTGCAGGAGCGATACCCTGCCCTCACCCAGGCCTACACGATGGCCGAGAACCCGGACCCGCCCGATACTCGGATCTTGGTTCGCGGGGACTACCGCAACCCCGGGATTCGGGTAGACCCGTCCGCGCCGTCGAGCCTGCCGCCGTTGCCGGCCGGCCAGCGCGACCGCCTCGCGCTGGCCCAGTGGTTGGTCTCTGCCGACAACCCCCTCACGGCGCGGGTCACGGTCAATCGGCTCTGGCAGCGCTACTTCGGAACGGGCTTGGTCTCGACTTCCGATGACTTCGGAACGCGCGGCGAGCGCCCCAGCCATCCCGAGCTGCTCGACTGGCTGGCCGTGGAATTCATGGAGAACGGCTGGGACACGAAGGCCGTGATCCGCCTGATCGTAACGTCCGCAACCTATAGGCAGTCCTCGGATGTCCGCCCGGACCTCTCGGAAATCGATCCGGCCAACCGGCTGCTCGCGCGCCAGTCGCGCATCCGGCTACCTGCCGAGACTATCCGAGACTCGGCTTTTGCCGCGGCAGGATTGCTCGACCGCCGAATCGGCGGGACCAGCGTGCGGCCGTACCTCCCCGAAGGGGCTACCGAGATCGGCTTCGGAAACTTCGTGAAGTGGCCGCAGAGCGAGGGCGCGGACAACTTCAGGCGAGGCTTGTATATCTTTCGCCAGCGCACGCTGCCGTACCCGCAGCTGGAAACGTTTGACGCGCCCGACAATGTCCAAGTCGTCTGCAAGCGGGACCGCTCGACCACCCCGCTGCAAGCCCTCACGCTGCTGAACGACCCGGTCTTTGAAGAAGCTGCCGCGCACTTGGGAGAACGGATCCAACGCGAGGGCGGGCCAACGGTGGATCAGCGCCTCAGCTATGCGTTTCGACTGTGCGTGGCGCGGGAACCCAGCGCCGCCGAGCTGCAAAGGCTGGCTGCGTACCACGACAGGCAACGAAAGATCTTCAACGAGGAAGCCGAAAGGTCTCAGTCTGTTGAGGACGATGCGGTGTGGGCCGCCGTGGCGAGCGTACTGCTCAACCTAGTGGAGTTTGTCACGCGCGTGTGAATCTGGCTTGGCGTAGGCCGGGGAACACGGCCGGACTCCCCGGCCCGTCCATGGTCCGATTGCGCTCCACCACCGAAGAGTGTACGATCTAGGCGGCCCGCCGACATTGGCACTGGCACGTGCCGGCTGGTTGAACGGGGGCACTCCGGATTTCCCACGCTGTCCGCCTATCAGGAGCGAGAACATGTTTCAGATTCCCCATCTCTTCCGCCGCGCCGCGCAGTTGCTGGCGGTTTGCGTCATCGCTGGCACCGCCGCGTTCGGGCAGAGCACGACTGGAGGTGTGAACGGGACCATTACCGACACGACCGGGGCGGTTGTGCCGGGCACATCGGTCACCCTTTCCAATGTCGAAACCGGGGTGGAAGTCACCACCGAGGCGAACGCCAGCGGCTTCTTCGTGTTCGTCAATGTGCAGCCAGGCAACTACACGCTCGTCTCCGAACAAACCGGCTTCAAGTCGGCCGTGCTGCCAACCTTCAACGTGGGCGTCAACCAGACCGTCACGCAGAATATCGCCCTCGAAGTCGGCAATGTGACCGAAACGATCGAGGTGATGGCGCAGGCCGAGCAGCTCCAGCAGTCCACTTCCGAGCTGGGCACGGTGATTGGCGTTAAGCAGGTAGAGGACCTGCCCTTGAACGGCAGGAACTTCACGCAGCTTCTCACGCTCACGCCGGGCGCAACTCCCATTAGCACTGCCCAGAGCAACGGCATTGGCAGCCACGACCTTGCCAACGTCGGGGTTCCCGGAGCGTCATTCTCCAACCCCTCCATCCACGGGCAGTGGAATCGCATGAACATCCACCTCCTAGACGGTGTCAACAATACGAATTACATCGGCAACATGTACGTCATCCCGCCGATCATCGACGCCATCGAAGAGTTCAAAGTCCAGTCGCACAATGACAAGGCCGAATTTGGCGGTGTGCTCGGGGGCATCATCAATGTCATCTCCAAGACCGGCACCAATGAGTTTCACGGCTCGCTGTGGGAGTTCGTCCGCAATGACGCCCTCAACGCGCGCGATCCTTTCACGGATGAGTTCAACGTGAAGCCCGCGGCGTTCCGCCAGAACCAGTTCGGAGCGGCCGTTGGCGGACCGATCATAAGGAACAAGACATTCTTCCACTTTGCCTACGAAGGCTGGCGCTTCAGCAATCCACGGTCGAACCGCTATTACGTGCCGACGGATGCTCAGCTGGGCGGGGACCTCTCCAACTGGCCCACCGGCATGAACATTTTCGACCCGCTCACAACCCGGATGGATCCCGATACCGGGGGATTGATCCGTGACCAGTTTCCCGGCAACGTGATCCCGTCTTCGCGCCTGAACCAAACAATGCAAACCTACCTGAGGGGCTATTACGACAAGCCGAACCTGCAGGGCGATCCGCAATTCAACGTGATCAACCAAGATGCGGCAACCAACAATGCAGACAACTTCCAAGTCCGCTTTGACCACCAGTTCAGCGAGCTGGACCGGGCTTGGGTTCGATACAGCAAGATCAATGGCGCACAGCTGACCCCGTCAACTCAGCTGATCAATGAGGTCGGCGAGTTCCCGTTCGTCAACTACGGCGGCGGCTGGTTTCATAGCTTCTCTCCGACCGTGATCATGGATCACAGCTTCGGCTACGCCAAGGAGCCCTACCGGCAGGGCACGATTCCAGATGATGAAGTCGGTGACGGCCCGGCCCTAGCAGCCGGCTTCGGCAACCTTGAGGGCGTACGTGCGATTCCTTCGATTGCCATCGGCAGCGGCGGCTTTGCAGGCGGCGACGTGGGGGCACTGCGAAGGATGGAAGGGCCGCTGGAGTTCCACTACGAGCAGTATCACTACACCGGGAACCTAAGCTGGATTCGAGGGAACCACACCCTCAAATTCGGAGCGCAGACTCTGCGCCACACCCTGACTCCCAACGCCACAGGCGGGATCAGCTTCAACTTCACCGAAGTGCCCACGCAAGGCCTCCGGCCAGGCGAGGTGGGATCGACGGGTGATCCAGTCGCCACGGCCTTGCTCGGAGTCCCGTCCCAGGTGTCAGGCGGACTGCCCTCATCGATTTTCTTCGGATACCAGACCTTCGGAGCCTACGTACAGGACGAGTGGAGGATAAGGCCCAACCTCACGCTGAATATTGGCCTTCGTTTCGACCACTTGATGTGGCCTGACGTGGAATCCGCCACCGGCCGGTTCAAGAACTACCAAGACCTTCACACGGGGGAATTCCTGCTGGGCCTCGAGTCCATGCCTCCGCCCTGCAATCAAGCAGGCATCGCGCCATGCATTCCGGGTGACGGCCTGCAGGACGTGCTGCACGGCGACAAGATCCGACTCGCTGATCACACGAGCATCGGCCCGATCCCCGTCTGGGACAACTGGCAGCCCCGATTCGGCTTGGCTTGGAGCATGAATCCTACGTCAGTTCTGCGGGTTGGCTACGGCATAGTGTTTGACCAGCTAACGGGGGTCAACCAATCTTGGCAAGGCTCAGGCGGGTGGCCCAATAACGATGGTTTCTTCCAGCCCGCGAACGCCGTCGGGGAGCCAGTCCAATTCATCGACGACCTTCGCAACAAGCTGGGGAGCCCGCTACCGGGCCCGAATCCGTGGGGCGATACGTGCTGGTGCGTCGACCGCGAAAACAAGAATCCCATCGGCCATCAGTGGAACGTCGAATTGCAACAGCAAGTCAGCCAGAATCTCGTGCTCTCCGGGGCCTACGTGGGGAGCATCAGCCGACGCCTCCAGATCACAGGGCTTGGCAACACGGCAGCTCCCAGTACGGGCACTGCGGAACAAGTAGCTGCGAGCAAACCGCAGCCTCACTATCCCACGTTGTTCTGGGGTGACGACCGCGGGCGGTCCAGCTACCACGGCCTTGAGTTCAAGGCCGACAAACGGTTCTCGGGCGGCTTTTCGCTGCTCGCGTCCTACACTTGGTCGCGCGCCATCGACAACGGGGCGAGCGGCTTCTTTACCGCCGAGAACGGCCCGGGCGGTAGCTCGTACGTGCAGGACTTCTACAACTTGGAAAACAACAAGGGAGTCGCAGGCTACAACGTCCCACACTTCCTGTCGGTGTCTTCGGTTTGGGAACTGCCTGCCGGCAAAGGCAAGCGGATATTCAACAGGGGTCCCGCCGCATGGGTGCTGGGAAACTGGCACGCCAATAGCCTGTTCCAGACCCGGAGCGGCCAGCCGGTCAACATGGTGGTCAGCGGCGACGTAGCCAACATCGGCAATACTGTCGCTTGGTGGAGCTACATGCGGCCAAATCTGGTCGGAGACCCCAACGCGGGCTCGCGCAGCTCAGCCAGATGGTTCAACACGGACGCTTTCGAACCGCCCGCCTTCGGGAGTTTCGGCAACGCCGGGCGCGGACTGGTGTACACCGAGACTGTGACCTATCTGGACTTCTCGCTCTTCAAACGCTTCGCTTGGGGCGACAGTCGCTGGGTGGAGGTGCGCTCGGAGTTCTTCAACGTCCTCAATCTGGCCAATTACGGCCCGCCGGACACCACGGTGCTCTCGCCCACCATGGGCAGGATTGTCAACACGATCGTGCCCATGCGCCAAGTGCAGTTCGGGTTGAAGGTAATATTCTGACCCGTGGTTCGATGGAGCCGACAGCACGCCCCTGAGGTGGCCTAGAGCCGTGAGGCCACGGCTCCCAGGGGGGCCTAGGCTAGGTTCCGTCAGGCCGCTCGCCAAAGCTTTGCCTCAACAGCCGGGATCGTCGCAGTTTGGCTCAACAGCGTCGGCGCGTGCCGCGCCAAGTGGGGTCCCCGCACAACTTGGGCGGGCCTCGAGCGCCGATCTGCGCATACCTCAGTCGGCAACCGGCTCGCCGCCCGTTTCGTCCAGCCGCAGGCTATTGCTAGCGGGCGCTGTTGCGCTCGCTCTGGCCGCCGGGCCCTCCCACGCCCCGGCCCAAGCGCCCGGTAGCTCCGCCCCGTCCCGCGCGGATGAGGCGGCGGCGATGATCGAAGACGGCAATGTGAGCGAAGCGGTGTCGCTCTTGCAAGGGATCACTCGCGCGAACCCCGACAACGCCGAGGCCCATTTGCTCCTAGGGGCTGCACTGTCCCTGGTACCGCAGCGGGGGGACTCGATTCAAGCTCTGCTGCGCGCTCTGGAACTGAGCCCCGATGACGCGCAGATCCACGCTTCAGCCGGAATGGCACTGGCGAGACTGGGTGAGCAAGACGCGGCGCTGCAGGTGTTCGAACGAGCGGTCAAGCTGGATCCGCACCTAGGGGCGGCCCACCTGAACATCGCGATCATCTCAGCAGGCAAGGGAGAACTTCAGCGCGCGCTGCGCCACATTACGACAGCGGTGAGTCTCGCGAGCGACGGCCCGCAGAGGGCACATCTCCACATGCTCAAGGGAAAGATGCATGCCGAGCAAGAGCAACTAGAGGAGGCTGCGGAGGAGTTTCGGAAGTCCATGGAGGGCAACCCTTCCAACGGCGAGGCCCACCTCGCTCTGGGCGTGACGCTCAAGCGCCTCCAGCGTGACGCAGAGGCCTATCCGCTTTTAATGCAGGCAGTCGAGCTGCTTCCAGAAGATTCGACCGCGCACTACCAAGCGGCACTCGAGCTGCTCCGTCGCCGCGACGCCGGGGGAGCCGCCGACCACCTGCTGCGCGCGCACGAGCTCAGCCCAGAAGACCAGGCCATCCTGTACAACTTGACCCGGGCCCTGCACAGCGCCGGACGGCTTGCAGAGTCAGAGGTCTATCGCACGAAGCTGTCCGCCCTGATCGCGGTCGCTGATCGCGCTCGCGAGCACGAGCTCGAGACGGCTCGCCTGCACGGCGAGGCGGTTCGCCTAGAAGAGAGCGGCGATTACGCGACGGCACTAGCCACCTACCAGAAGGTCTTGGAATTTGAACCGCTCAACGTCACAGCACGTCGCAACTACGCCCTGGTCTTGTGTCGCCTGAATCGCTGGGACGAGGGCATTGAGGAACTCGAGGCGATCCTGCGGGATAATCCCGACGACGCGGAGACAGCCCGAGTGCTGACGATCGTCTTGGACCAATCACAGCAAGTCTCGAAGCAATGATCTTCATGGCCAGGTCGCGAGTGCTACCCGTACAACACGAAACTGCAGCGGCTGCTCGATGTGCGCGCGATCGGTGCGGCATGTCGGCGTGCCCGGTCGGGAAAGCCGACCCGGTAATACGACCGCTCATTGATTCCCTGTCTCCTGCTTATGGACCAAGAAACTCACTTGGCACCGATACCGCAGGAAATCGATCCCGCTTCGGAACTGCCTATCGGTCCGAGGGTTGCCAACCCGCAGCCTGCCGGTGTGCCTGAACCCGTCGTGCTCCAAGGGCGGTATGCACGCCTCGAGCCTCTCGACCCCGACACGCATCGGGACGATCTCTTCGCCGCCTCGAGCCCGCCGGATCGGGCCGCGCGCTTTCGCTACCTGCCCGAGCCCGCACCGGCCTCGCTTGAGGAATTCGATGCCTGGCTTGCCAGCGCAGCTGCGTCCGCGGACCCCCTCTTCTGCGCAGTGATCGATCGCTCCACCAACCGAGTTGAAGGCCGGCAATCGCTGATGAGGATCAATCCCGCTCACCAGTCCATCGAGATCGGCCACATCTACTGGGGCCCGCGGATTGCAAGCACGCGAGTCGCGACCGATGCGATGTACCTGTTTGTCGCCTACGCCATGCAGACTCTTGGCTACCGACGGCTTGAGTGGAAGTGCGATGCGCTGAACGCTCGGTCGCGCATGGCCGCGCGCCGATTCGGCCTGACCTATGAGGGGACCTTCCGCCGCGCCGCAATCGTTCGCAACCGAAGTCGCGACACCGCGTGGTTCGCAATGATTGCCGAGGAATGGCCCTCGTTGAAGGCAGCCTACGAACGGTGGCTCGCGCCGGATAACTTCGACGAGCTAGGCCAGCAGAGGGTCAGACTGAGCCAGCTGACCTCGGCCGCGATCGAGCACCTGCATCGGCCAAGACGGGGCTAGACGGGACAATTGAGCTCCTTATGCCACCGGGATCTGCCTCACGCCTTCACCGGTCCCTCGGCTCGTAGGCATCGACTGAAACGTCCTTCCGACCAGTTCCGAGTAGACTGAAGCGCAAGTGCCCGCCACGCTCCCAGCTCACGGGGCTGTCGGCTCAATTCTGCCGCGACTTGGGCAACCCGGAACATGAACCGCCGCGAGTTCACCTCCAGATCGGCGCTTGGCGCCGCCGCCTTCATGACCGGATGCTCAGGCGAGACTCGCCCGCCCAATGTGGTGGTGTGCCTCACCGATCAGTTGCGGCCGTTCGAAATCGGCTGCTACGGCAATCCGATAGTCCGCACGCCGCACATGGATCGCCTGGCAGCGCAGGGATGCCGATTCGAAGTCGGAGTTACCAACAGCCCGGTCTGCTCTCCTGCCCGAGGCAACGTGCTCAGCGGCCAGTACGCAAGGACCTGCGCGGGCTCCATCCGCAACGTCGGCTCGATCGGAACGACCCGCACGCGGCTGCTTGACCAGACGTTACCCGAAATCCTGTCCTCGGCCGGCTACGGCACCGGGCACGTGGGAAAGTGGCACGCGCACGTGGATCCGTTCCTGCTGGGATTCGACTACGCCTACTACCCGGTCGAGATTCCCCACCGCTATTACGGGCGGGCAATGCGCGAGGCGGTTCGCGATGGAGACAGGCTGTCCACCGATGCGGGGACGGCGACAGTTGTCGAATCGTTCATGCCGCAAGCCGCAAGCGACAAGGCGCGCGAGTATATCCGTGCCAACAGGGACCGCCCCTTCTTCTTGAACTACTGGGTCTCGCCGCCGCACATGCCCATCGGCCCGGGCAACCTGCCAGAGCGATACGACGGCATGTACGGCCGGGACGAGGTGCTGCTGCGGGACAACGTCTACGACCAAGACGGCAACCTTTTCCGCGACGACTGGTGGTTCAAGGTCTACACCAAGTGGGACTATTTCTGGCGTACGCGCGGCGGTGCGCCTGATTCCCCGGGCGACGCTCTGCCGGAGGGCTTCGACCTGCGCGATCTGGTCGCGCACTACTACGCCGCGGTAACCTGCACCGATGACCTGATCGGCGAGTTGCTGGCAGCGCTGGAGGAAAACGGAATCGCCGACAACACGATCATCGTGCTCTCGGCGGATCACGGAGAGTTACTCGGAAACCACGGCACCTTCAACAAGGACCGCCTGTACGAGGAAGCGATTCGCGTGCCGATGATTTACCGCTATCCGAACAGTTTCGGCCCCTCGGCAAATACGAGCCAGGTCGCATCGAACATTGATATCGCTCCAACCATCATCGAAGCTTGCGGCTTGGCTGTTCCGTCCCACATGCAGGGGCAGAGCCTGATGCCGGTACTCGGTGCCGAGCGCGCGTCACTGGAGCGCGACTACGCCTTCATCGAGGCAGCGGGCTACCAAGGGGTTTCGTATGCGATGCCGTATTCCATGATGGGCATTCGGACACCCACACATAAGTACGGGATCGAGGTCGAGGAAGACGACAGAACGATCCGCAATGACCGCTCGGTCTTCCACGATCTCCGATCCGATCCGTACGAGCTTGACAATCTCGCGGCCGATGCCGAGCAGCTTCCAGAAGCCGTGCGGCTGCGAGATACGCTGGTCGATTGGCATCGCGCCACACCATGGCTTGAAGTGCGGGACGAATTGCCCCACTTGTAGGAACAGGGCTGCCCTTTGCCGATAGGGTGAGTCAGTGCGGCTCGGCCACCACGGCCAGGCCGCGTGCCTCCGGCCAAGAAGAGATCGCTCTCAGTCCAGGCTGTCCAACTGGCCACCGTGCCGCGTCAGCCGACTCAGATCATGGCACTCACCGACATCGGTGGTTCGGCCGCGCGGATGAACTCAAGCCATTTCGCTTGGCATGCCGCCTGCAAGGACTTGAGTCGCCCGCGATCAGTCTCAGGCTCGACCTCGGCTGCGTGTCCTGCATCTTGTGATCCAAGCCTCACGCGCAGTCAGGCACCCTTCGGCGCAGTCCCCGACGGGTGCCACCGTGGATGGGCGGAACCTACAGCTGCTCCACCTCAAGACCCGCGACTCGCCGGAAGTGCCGTTCGCCGGAGGGCCCCACCAACACCGCGAAATCCAGATGCAGAGCGGTCGCAGCAATGGCGAGGTCATTCGCCGGAATGGCTTCGCCAGAGCGGCGCAGTTCGGCGAACACCCGCGCCCAACGGCGGGCGATGGCAGCATTGAATTCGATGATCGGCACGCGTGCCGTGAGGGCGTCAATTCGAGCGCGACGTAGCGCCGCTTGTCGGTCGCTTCTGGCGAGATACACCCCGGCAAGCAGTTCTGCGTACACAACGGCCGGCAGCACAGCGCTCTCGCTGGCTAGGTGTCCGAGCAGATTGCTCCACGTCAGTTGAGCACCCGCTGCCCGGGTTTCGCGACCACGCTCGGCGGCCACAAGCGCACTGGTATCGACTACGACGCCCATCGATCCGTCGGGGGCTTGTCAGATGCGTTGATGGCATCGAGGTCATCGGCGAACGCGCGATCGCTCGAGGCACCATCGCACCACGCGGCGAGCGCTTCCCCAAGAGTGGCCTCGTCAGCATCTGGTTCGACCGGCACGACTCGCGCCACCGGTTTTCCGTTCCGCTTGATGACAAACGAGTCTCGGCGATAGCGCACTCTGGACAAGACATCTCCGAGCTTGCGGGCAAGCTCGGTGGCCTGAATCGTATGTTCCATTATTCTGTATTTTACAGAATTACGCGTTTCAAGCACGCGGACTGCGTCGAGAGCAGGTTTCTTGCAGTCCTTCTCCAGCCCTCTCAACATCCTCATTTCACAAATGGCCCTGCCGCTTGGCCACGAGACGTCGCGACCGGCACGGTAGGACGAAGCAGCGCTGGACTGCTCCACGCGGGTTCCCGAAGCGATCGCGAGCGGAACGGAACAGGACACACCAGCGCGACTTCGAGAGCGCTCGACCGGCTCCAGCCGAGGGGCTCGGACGTACCCTCATTGGAGCGACCAGAGCATGGCCCGCCCCGGGGCGAGTGACCTTGGCCGCTAGCCAACCGCACTCGGGTGCAGTCCGGTCACGCAACGAAGCCGCCGCCGCGCTGGTGTAGTCTGTTGCGTATGGCGGTTGACCGGCGCGAGTTTCTCGGCATGATGGCCCTGCTCGGAGCGGCGGCGCAAGCCGCGGCCCAAGTGGGCGACCCGGAGTCCACGTCCTATGAGGAGGTCCGCGAAAAGATAGCCGGCGCGAAGATCTTGCTTGTTCCCTACAGTCACAACGACTTCTCGTGGTTCGCTTCCGAGGCATGGCACTGGGAGCGCGCGGCGCTAATCGACGAGCGAGCGGTGGAGATCATGCAGCGCGACGAGAACTTCAAGTGGTTCATTGACGTCAAGCTGGAGCGCATCGATCGCACGGCCGAGCTCAAGCCGGATGTCTTGGCCGAGTTGAAGCGGTTCTCCCAAGCAGGCCGCGTAGGAATCTCGGCGGGCAGCGTCGCCAACAATGACAACCCATTCAATGAGCCCGAGGCCGTGATCCGCAACATGACGCTGGGCCGGAAGTTCTTCGAGCGCGAGTTTCCGGACGCCAAGCTCGACGTGGCCTGCTTTATCGATATCCACCCTGGCCACACCCAGATGCCGCAAATCCTGCGCAAGGCCGGCTACGACTACTACCGGTTCACGCGGCCCATCTGGGCGCTGGACCGCAAGGGTTACAAGCGGGAGTTCACTTGGGAAGGTCTGGACGGCAGCGAGGTGACCCTGACTTACGGCCCGTACGGCTGGCTGGCCGGCGGCTGGGGCATGGGCAAGGGTCCGGGCGGCTATCTGGACGAGCTGAACGCCTACCAAGATGACTGGGAAGGCGCGGTGCGGGCGCTGTACGATTCGGCGCTGCGCTTCCTGATGCCGGCCAGCGATACCAAGATCATCTGGGTGCCGGTCGGGCTAGACCACACCCTGCCGCTTTCCCTGCCGACCTACAACACTGCCGCAGACGGAGAGCCCGCGCTTGACCTGCCTGGGTTCGTCAAAGCGTGGCAGCAGCGCGAGTCGACGCCACTGCAATTCGCAACGCCCACGGAGTACTTCGCCGAACTCGAAAAGGCGCGCACGGCGATCCCGCGCTTCAGCGGCCCGGTCGATCCCGTTGGCTGGCCGTTCTGGTACGGGCAGTGCGGCAGCCGCGGCTTGGACAACTGGCGCGACCGCGTGAACAACGAGCTCGTCGAGGCCGAGACTTACAGCGCCCTCGCAGCACAGGTGGGCGCGGCCTACCCCGAGGCCAAGATCGAGGACCTGTGGTACGAAGCGCTCACGCTGTACCCCCACGACGGCCTTTACGTCGGCGATGAGGACATGCCGGACGCCATCGAAGTGGGGCGCAACGTGACCTTCCATGCCGACCGGCTTCGCAAGGAGGCGATGCGCAAGCTGACACATCGCATCAAGACGGACGGCGAAACACAGACAATCGCGGTGTTCAACCCTCTGGCCTGGGAGCGCCGAGGACCCGTCGAGATCAAGGCCGTCTTCGCCGAGCCAAGGTTCACCAAGCTCAAGCTGGTCGATGCCGCTGGGGCCGAGCGTCCCCACCAGCTGCTGCGGGTACGCCACTTCAACAACTCCAGCGAACACCTTCCTCCCGGTGCCAAGAACACCTACAAAGAGGCCTGGCTGCTGGCCGATGTCACGGTACCTGCGCTGGGATATACGACCCTGCGTGTCATGCCAGTGGACGGAGACGAGGAGCCGAGCTATCCAGACGAGCCCGTGAGCGCTCTGGAGAATGAGTTCGCCCGGGTCGAGCTGGATTCCGGCGGAGTTCGGGCGATACACGACAAGCGGCGCGGCACCTCGTACCAACGGACGGGGAACGTTGTGTTCTACAGGAACGAGGATCCCTGGCCGTGGCACGGCGGACCCGTAACCGGCGAGGAACATATCGAAGGCGCTCGATGGCGGCTCGTAGAACACGGCCCCCTGCTGACCTCGGCCAAGATGACTGGTCGCATCGGCGACCACTCAGTCGAGCTGACGATATCGCTGGACCACAACAGGGAACAGATCGACTTCTCCTGCGACATCGACAGCGTCGGGGGCTCGGGTTACTTCGCAGCCAATGCGCTGTTCGACTTCGACGCCATTCCAACGGCGGGAATCCCGTTCGGTGCCGAACCCCGGGACCTGTCAGGCGAGCCGTGGGGGGACGGCACGGACCCGAACGAGGAATTGCTGCGCAGGAACGTGTTCTTCGCGCACCACTGGGTCGACTACAGCGCGGCCGACAAGGGCCTGGCAGTGCTAGCCGCCGAGGGCAAGCGGGGCTGGCTGTTCCACCCGGAGAAGCGTTCGCTCGAGCACATCCTGATGATGACGATCGAGCCCCGGGGCGAAATGGAGAACCTGTTCGCAAATCCGTATTTCACGGGGGAGGGCAAGCACAGCTTCCGCTATTCCCTGGTTCCTCACGGAGGCGACTGGCGCACCGCGCGAGTCCCGCAGCGGGCCGACGAGCGCATCCATGCCTGCTCTTCCCGACACGTCTACAGCCGCAAGGGCGCGGACTTGCCGCTGGCCAAGAGCCTGCTGTCGGCGACACCGGGCAGCATCGCCGCTTCCAGCTGGCTCTATCGCGACGGAGGGTACGAGATCCGCCTCTACGACGCGGCTGGCCGCAGCGGCAGCGTCACAGTCCGGCTGCCGACGCGGGCATCTTCGTGTCAAGCGGTTGACTTCAACGGCCGACCCTTGGCATCTCCCAAGATCCGGCACGACGGCGACCGGGCGTCCTTCGAGATCCGTCCTTGGGAGATCGTGACACTCCGTTTCACGCCGCAAGCGTAGGCCGGGTCCGGAGCGTCCGCAAGAAGGGGAACACCGGCACCAGCAGGCGGCGCTATGGGTTCGTTGGACTTATCGATATTCGGGGCCTACTTTGTCGCGGCCCTTGCGATCGGGTTCTGGGCAGGTCGTCGCAAGAAGGAGTCTTCGCGCGATTTCTTCCTGACATCGGGAACGCTTTCGTGGGCGGTCATCGGATTCTCGACCATCGGAGCATCGCTGAGCACCGAACAACTGGTCGGCGTGGTGGGCTACGCCTACACGCACGGCATGGCCGTCGCCAACTGGGAATGGCTCAACTTCGTGGGCTACAGCCTGCTGATCGGCGTCTTCCTTCCGGTGTACCTGCGCAACCGCGTGGTCACAATGCCGGAATTCCTCGAACTGCGCTACAGCGTGACGGTACGCCGGATGTACGCCGTGATCAGCGTGATCAGCTACGTCTTCATCAACCTCGCCGGCGTGATCTTCTCGGGCGCCTACTTGCTGGAGCAAATGCTGGGCATCCCGCTACAGGCGGGCATTTGGGGGCTGGCGATCCTGTCGGGCACGTTGACCGTCTACGGCGGCATGAGTTCCGTGGCTTGGACACAAGTCTTCCAGTCAGCCCTGCTCATTGCGGGCGGACTGCTCGTGTTCTTCCTCGGCCTGACCGAAGTGCCGGGCGGCTGGCAAGCGGTCGTGGGCACGGGCGAGCGCGCCCATCTCGTCTTGCCTGCGTCCGATCCCGAGCTGCCATGGACGGCCATGGTGGTGCTTGCCCTCTCGACCGGGCCGTGGTACTTCTGCACCAACCAGTACATCAACCAGAACTCGCTCGGCGCGAAGAACGAATGGCACGCCCGCATGGGCATCGTCCTGGCCTGCTTCTTGGGCGTCTTCACCGCGCTGGCGTACATCTTCCCCGGCATGGTGGCTTACGCGCTCCGGCCCGATCTTGGCGCCGGGGACGAGGCGCTGCCGTTCCTGATCAAGACGGTGATCCCGACCGGGCTGCGGGGCTTGATCCTGGCCGGCCTTTGCGGCGCGATCATGTCGACCATCCAGGCCCTGATCAATTCCAGCGCCACGATCCTCACCGTGGACCTGTACAAGGGACTCTACCGGCGACGCGCTTCTGAGCCCGAACTGATCCGTTTCGGACGGTGGTCAGGGGTCGCGATCCTGATCGTGGGGGCGTTGTGGGCTCCGGTAGTGATGAGCTTCGGCAACATCTTTTCGTATTTCCAGGAGTGCTGGTTCCTGATCGCTGCGCCGATCATGGCGATTTTCCTGCTGGCCGTCTTCTGGCGGCGCGCAACGGCAACCGCGGCGGCTTGGACGCTAGGGCTGTGCTTTCCGATGTTCGTGCTGCCGTACTGGCTGCGCATTGCCGGAGTGGAGATGAACGCGTTCAACATCGCGGGAATCGTATACGTCGCGTCCCTCGCTTGCATGGTCCTGCTCAGTCTTGCAACTCCGCCGCCAGACTCGAAGTCGGTGGACCGCGTCATCTGGTCGCGGGCGGTATTGCGGCTGCCAGGGGCGCTCGCGGCTAGCGGCTATCCGATCTACCGCCGCGTGAGCCTGTGGTGGGCAATCACGGTGGGTATGTTCGTGACGCTCTACATCGTCTACTGGTAAGCTCCGCGAGGCGCCCGCGCAAGAGCCCTCGAGCGTTCCGCTCGCACCGGCGGCGTTGACTCGCGCGCCAAAGAGCGGCTCGTGACGGACCCCGAGGGTCAACGGACTCGCGCTGCCATGGGTCAGGCAGGGACTCCAGAATCGGCGATCCCGACCATCAATCAAATAGCTCGCACGTCCAGCAAGGGCATTCCCATGGCCGGGGCCGCGTCGACCATCCGGTGGTCGTAGCTCGCAAGCTCGATCGGCTGCCCTTGGCGCCACAGGAAGTAGAACGTCGCCAGATGCAGAGCATCAAGAGTGCGCACTGGACAAGGGAACTCGTCCAAGGCCCGCTCAACTACCGGAGGGGCCAACTCCACCAACGCGATGCGCTCGATGATTCCGTGGGCTGCATCGCCGTGGGACTCCGCTAGCTTGTACGCGTGTAGCCGGGTCCAAATCTCGTACTCGATCAATCGGCTGGCGACGAGGGTCCCTTCCCAGATTGCGGGCAGCGGGCGGCGGTCCGCCGCGAGGAGATGCGCAAGGGCCACGGCCGTGTCTACGACTTTGACCGGTCGCTTCGGTCGACCTCTAGGTCCGCGACGATTTCTTGTAGCGGCAGAACCGGCTTCGGCCTCGGTGGAGGGCCGTCTAGACGCACGGCCGGAGGCGTCAACCAACCCTTGCGCACCGCTTCGGCCAGCACCGCATCCCCCAAGACGGGGCTCCGTGATTCCCGAGGCGGGCCAATTTCCGCCACGACCCGATCACGGTCCGTAACGAGAATGGTCTCCCCGGCCGCTGCCAGTCGCATGTACTCACTGAGCCGACTCTTGAGCACCCTGATCCCGACCGCTCTCATGCGATTCAAGGTAGCAACCGGTTGCTACCTTGCCAAGCACGGCTTGCCGGCAGGTTTCAACGGTGGTCGAGAATTTCCGCAGCAGGGCAAAAGCCTTCGCTCAACCTCCCCCCGGGAGGAGCTCCGCCGGTACCGTTCCCCGCCCTGGCGGAAACGACTGCGGCCATTTCGAAACCTCCCCGCCCCACGTTCGGCCGCTCCAGGGCGTTGGCTCCATGCGAGATGCCGCGAGCGCACGGCGGATCCCGAGCCCTAGCGTCCAGCGCCTGATTGGAACGAATCGCAGGCGGAGGGTGTCAAATACGGCATGAGACATTCCTTGCCGCTTTGGGCGGCACGATTCCGCGCATCACGCCATTCGGCAGCCTCGGTTCTTTTTGGTCGCTTCCAAGCTGTCCTCGCGGGCGGATCTGCCAGATCATCTCAGCTGCGCACTGGTACGACGGCTTCACCGGCCCCATCCAGCCAGAGGACCGCAACGCTGGCCGGAGGCGCGCAACTCGGGCTGCTTTGGTTGTGCTGTGTCGCGCTGCTCTCGGCCAGTGCATGTAGTTCCATGCACCAGCCTTCCACTGTTCAATCCCCACCGGGGCCGAACGAAGATGCAACTGCCGAGAAAGCTGCGGCGGAACCGGCAGCAGCCACCCAGCCGGCCACTGATGCAAGGCCTGCAGAGGTCGCCCTAGCAGCATCCGCTGCGAAGGCCGCAGCCGCTGCAACACCGACGGCCGTTGCGTCTCACACCCTGCCGTCCGGCGCTGTCAGGCCCCCGGGTCCGTCGCCAAGCATCGCGGGAGGACACTACTTCGTCAGCCCGCGCAGCGCACGCTCTCAGGAATTCCGACGCGGGTGGACTCCAGATCAGGGAAGAGACCGCTTTGCTGACTTCCAAGAGAATCCAGTGAGCGTTGTGGCCGAGAACTCAGTCTCGACCTTCTCCATTGACGCTGACACTGCTTCGTATAGTTTCGTGCGCGCGTCGCTGGAACAGGGCGTCTTGCCCCAGAAGAACGCTGTCAGGGTGGAGGAGCTGATCAACTACTTTCCGTATGACTACTCAATCCCCGAGGATCTCGGCTCTCCGTTCTCTGTCACCGCTTCGCTGATGCAGACGCCGTGGAACGCCGGCACCCAACTGCTGCATATTGGCATCAAGGGCTACGAATTGGCGCGGGACAGTACGGCGCCCGCGAACTTGGTTTTTCTGATTGACACTTCTGGATCGATGAGCGCACCAAACAAGCTGCCGCTGCTCGTCAATTCACTCAAGCTCCTGCTCGGTTCGCTCGGTCCAGATGACACGGTGGCGATTGTCACCTACGCCGGTTCGGCAGATGTCGCCCTCGAGCCGACCAAGGCCGCTGAACGGGGCACGATCCTTGCCACCCTCGAACGCCTCTGCGCGGGCGGGTCGACGGCTGGAGCGGAAGGAATCCGCCAAGCCTATCTGCTCGCTGAGCAAAATCTTGCCAAAGACGGCGTCAACCGCGTGATCCTCGCCACTGACGGTGACTTCAATGTCGGCATCACTGACACGGAAGAACTCAAGAGTTTCGTCGAGCGCAAACGCGAGAAGGGAGTGTACCTGTCAGTGCTCGGCTTTGGCAGGGGCAACTATAACGATGCCCTGATGCAGGCATTGGCTCAAAACGGAAATGGCCATGCCGCCTATATCGACAATCTCATGGAAGCGCGCAAGGTGATGGTTGAGGAAGCCACCTCGACATTGTTCCCGATTGCCAAAGACGTCAAGGTCCAGATCGAGTTCAATCCTGACGTGGTCCAAGAGTATCGACTGATCGGCTACGAGTCCCGCATGCTGGCACGCGAGGATTTTCGCAACGACAAGGTTGACGCGGGGGAAATCGGGTCCGGCCACACGGTGACCGCGATCTACGAACTGACCCCGGCAGGATCGGACGCGGCGCTCGTGGCAAGTCCTCGGTATGGGCGCGAGACTGTCTCTCCTGAAAGCGCCTTTTCGGACGAGCATGCGTATCTCAAGATCCGTTTCAAGGCCCCGGATGGCAACACAAGCACAGTGATCACTCAACCGATATCCCGGGCCAACGAGATTGGGGAGACCGGAACGGTTGCACAGGAGGCTCGATTCTCCGCGGCCGTAGCCGGGTTCGGGCAGCTCCTCCGCGGCGGCCTCTACACCGGCAACTATGGCTATGGCGACGTGATCGCCTTGGCAACGAGTGCCAAGGGCGAGGACCGCTTCGGCTACCGTGCCGAGTTTGTCAACTTGGTCCGGCTAGCCAAGTCAGCGGCAGCCATGGAGCCCTTGCGGCGCTAACCGGCGCTGCAAACCATCCAGGAATCGGCACGTCCGTCTTGGGTGTCTCGACCGCCGGCCTGGCCGACATGCTCCAGCCAACTCGCGACAGAGGTTCGGACGCACCGCACCGCCCCGCGGACGTGACGGTCTCCTTCGCTCACGGTCGAGAAGCCGGATCGCTGGAAACCGGCGGGCGCTGCCAGAGGGCGAATCCATGCGGATTCTTCGATGCTGACTCGAACGCGGGCTCCGATTCGACGGCGAGTCCGCGGCGGTCGCGCCAGATGGGCTCGTACTTGTGCGTTGCTGGGGTGCTAGGAATACCGCGCCCGCGTGAGCGGCACGTCGTGGGCTTCGACACGGCAGCGGGTTTGATGGACTGGAAACACGACCGGAAGGCCGCGGGCCTAGCGCCTGTCCATGCGCCGCTTGTTTCCGGTCTCCTTCGCGATTGAAAGCAGGCCCCGGCTTCCGACAGTGGACCCGCATGGGCTCACTCGTGCCCCGAGCAAACTGTAGTATTCTAGGCGCCATTGGATCGCAGTTCCGCGGACGGCCGTCCGCTGGAGCGAGCGAACTATCCTCGGCGCGGATTGGCACCTAGGCCGCCGCGGATCGGCCAAAAGTGTTGCTTTGCATTGACGATGTCCGCGAATTCGACGCCATGCTCAAGCGTCGGATCGGATTGTTCCGCCAAAAGCTGGCAGATCTGCTGGCACCACACCGGCTGACGCTCGGCGAAGCCAAAGTTCACAAGGTGCTCATCCCGATGGTGGGCGTGTACACGCCCGGCTGGCAGGCGTTGCCAGCAGTGTCGTGGGCATTCGTCGAATTGCGGACCAAGCAGGGGCTCGTAGGCACGGGAGAGTGGTCGGTTGACCTCGACAGCAACGCCCGGGATTGTGTCGCGAGACTGCAAGGGCAACCGGGCCGGAACCTGCTGGACGCAGGACTCGAGGAACCCCTGTTCATGGCTTGGTGGGATCTAGTCGGGCAGGCGCTGGACAAGCCCTTGCACCAGCTGTGGGCCGAGCTGTTCGAGGCCGACTTCACGCCGCCAGATCGAGTTCCCATGGCAGCCTACACCTGGCAAAGGTTCGCCGACCGGGAGGGCAATGACGCGATCACGTACGAGACGTGGCCGGAATTCGCAGCCGAGCGCGCCCGCGAGGGATTCCCGGCGGTCAAGGTCTCGATGACCGCATACCAGCCCGAGGATCACATCGAGCTGATCCACAGGATTCGCGATGCCGTCGGCCCGGACACCGCGATCCGCATCGACGCTCACGGCACATGGAACTACCAAGAAGCGAGGCGCATCCTGCATGCCCTCGAGGACTGCAACCTGGAGTACGCAGAGCAGCCCGTGCACTCGTTGCTGCCCCAGCGCTTCTACCCGCAGTCGGAACGCCCGCCACAGCGCGACACGTCCAAGGGCAGCTATCAGGCCGAGTACTACTACCGGCGGATGACAGCCCTGCGCGGCGAATTGCGCACGCCGTTGTCGTGCCATTGGTGGCCGCCGATCATCCACGCGCCTGGCGCCGGCCCGATGGCCAACCGCTGGGAGCCCGATTGGTACATGCTTGAGCGCTACGAGGGGGCGGACGTGTCGGTGCCAGACATCAACCTCGGGCCCTGGGGGCTGTGGCGCTTTGCTCAGCTGGCGAAGTTCATGGGACTGCATATCGCCCTGCACAGCAATTTCGAACTCTGCACGCAGCTCGCGTTCCGGGGCGCGATGGCGGCCGTGTTCCTGCAGGAGCCGGAGCGGGTAGGGATTTACATGGGCCGCACGCCGCGCACCTGTCATCCGATCGACAACGAGACGATTCACGTAAGCGACGACGTGATCGCGGGCGGACAGTTTGACTGGAACGGCGGACACCTGAGGCTGTCCCCGCAACCCGGGCATGGGCTGCGCTTGGATCCGGAGCGTCTGGAGAAGTACCGCTATAGTGCCGAGGCGGTGGCCCCGCACCGGGAACACGCCCGCCAGATCTATGCAAACTACTTGCTCGACCGGCCGCGCCGGACCACCCTGTCGGGCTGGCCGAAACGGCAAGACGCGGAGAGTTTCGATCGCCACCTGTGGCCATACGAAGTGGCGAGCATCCTGGGCAGCGAGGACGGGCAGGACATCGACGTGGAACTGACTGGAGAGCAGTCGGGGTGAGGAGAGAAATGGCGCAACAAGAGCGGAAAGTGGGATTGATCACGGGCGGAGTCGGCGACTTGGGATACGCCTCTGCCGAAAAGATGGTCGCCATGGGCATGGACGTGGCCCTGCTGGACATCAAGCCGAACGCCCAGCGGGTCGACGCCCTTCGCAGCAAGGGCGCCCGCGTGCTCTACTTGCAGGTCGATGTGGCCGACCGGGCGGCTGTGCAGGCTGCGCTGGAAGCTGTGTGGGCGGAATTCGGCCGCTTGGACGTGTGCATGTGCAACGCAGGCATCTCGATGAACGTGCCGTTTCTCGAGTACACGGTCGAGCAATGGAACCAGCACATGGACGTCAACCTCAACGGCTACTTCCATGTCACCCAGGTAGTGGCCAAGCGGTGGGTAGCCAACGGCCATAAGGGCAAGGTCATCTTCACGGGCTCATGGGTGCAGGATGTCCCCTACAAGCTGATCGCCCCGTACTGCGTTTCCAAGGCAGGAGTGTGGATGCTCGCGCGCTGTGCCGCTTTGGAGCTGGCCCCGCACGGAATTACCGTGAACGCGATAGCGCCGGGAATTGTCGAGGCCGGGTTGACCGCGCGCGAGCTGAGAGACTTTCCGGAATTTCGCGAGGAGTTCATGAGCCTGATCCCGCTGGGCAAGATCCAGCAGGCGTCAGATGTCGCCGACGTCGTCGGATTCTTGGTCTCGGACGCCTCGAACTACGTCACTGGCACGACCATCACCTGCGACGGCGGGTGTGTCGTCGGGGCAGCATCGGCACCGAAATGAAGACCGCCCAGATCACAGGCATCGTCCCTGTCCTGCCGACGCCGTTCGACAGAGAGGAGCAGCTTGACCTCGGGTCGCTGGAGCGACTCGTTCGATTCTGTGCGATCAGCGGTTTCAGCGCCGTCTGCCTGCCAGCGTACGCGAGCGAGTTCTACAAGCTGACCGAGCTGGAGCGGGAAATGGTGGTCGGCACCGCAGTCGATGCCGCGGACGGAGAAATCCAAGTCATCGCGCAGTCGAACCACTTTGCCGGCATCCATGCCGCGACGATCGCAAGCGCCAATGAAGAAAGAGGCGCCGACATCATATCGGTGGCCGTGCCGAGAATGTTCGACATTTCCGAGGAAGACGTGTACAAGTTTGTGGCCGATGTGGCAGGCGCGACATCCCTCTCGGTATTGGTGCAGGACTTCAACCCGGGCGGTCCGACAATCTCGCCTGAAACGGCCAAGCGCCTGCACTCGGATTTTCCGAACTTCTGCTACCTCAAGCTGGAACAGCCGCTGATGGCACCGAAAGTGGCCGAAATCCTAGAGGCGACAGATGGCGGCGTGCAAGTCCTCGAAGGCTGGGGAGGAATGTACCTGCTAGAGGGCATCGACGCTGGAATCTGCGGGGCCATGCCGGCGCTGGGCGTCGCCGACATACTCCAGGAAGTCTACGGTCTCGCGATCGGGGGCAACCGCGACGGTGCCATGGATCGGTTCCAAGCGGTGCTGCCCTACCTGGCCTACAGCCTGCAGAACATGGAGCTGTTGCTGCAGATGGAGAAGAGGCTCCTCGTGCGTCGCGGGCTCATCGAGTGCGACACCGTCCGGCAGACTACCTTGACGCTCGATCCGCACACGGATCGCTACGCGGACTATCTCATCGACCGCGTGATGTCTTTGTTCGGAAATGCCAACACTGCAAACGAATCGTGAAACAGCTCGAAGCCATTCCCATCCTCTGGATCGTCGCGGCCGGGGCCTACGCCCAAGGGGCCTGCGAGCCAGCACCGGAGCCGAGATTCGAGGGTGTCATCGGCCGCACGGCCGAAGATTCCACACCCTCCCCACTGCAGCCGGCACGGCCTCCCGCGGGCAGTCCGAATGTGGTGTACATCGTCCTCGACGACACCGGTTTCGGAGACTTGGGCTGCTACGGCTCCTCGGTGTCGACACCCAATATCGATTCGCTCGCCGAAGGGGGCCTGCTATTCAACAACTTCCAGTCGAAGGCCGTGTGCTCTCCGACCAGGGCCTCGCTGCTGACAGGCCGCAACGCGCATTCGGTCGGGATGAAGGAGCTCCCGGGCGGCGACCAAGGATACCCCCATACGCGCGGCCGGGTCCCTGCATCGGCAGCGAACATCGCACAGATCCTGGGCCGCCACGGATACAGCACCTTCGCGGCCGGGAAGTGGCACTTGGTGCCCCGCGAAGACATGACGCCGGCAGGGGACCGCACGCACTGGCCGCTGCAGAAAGGCTTCGACCGTTTCCATGGGTTCCTGTCGGGCTGGACCGACCAATATCGACCCGACCTTGTGGTGGACAACCACGCAGTTCCGGTGCCGGAGCGGACGGACTACCACTTCTCGGAAGACATCGTGGATCAAGCGATCGCGATGCTGGCGGGAAACCTCGAAGCGGACAGCGAGAAACCCTTCTTCCTGCTCCTTGCGTTCGGGGCCACGCACGCGCCGATCCAAGTACCCAAGCGCTACATCAAGCGGTACGAAGGCGTCTTCGACGACGGGTGGGACGCGGTCAGGGAGAGGCGCTATCGCCGGCAGTTGGAACTCGGCATCATTCCGACCGGAGCCAAGCTTCCTCCCCGCAATCCAGGCGACCCGGCTTGGGGAGACCTTAGCGAGACCGAGCGCAGAGTCTACGCACGGTTCATGGAAGCCTACGCAGGGTTCACCGAACACACCGACGAGCAGATCGGCCGGCTGATCTCGTTTCTGGGGGAGAACGGCCAGTTCGACAACACCCTGATCGTCCTGATCTCGGACAATGGCGGCGCGCCGGAAGCTGGCGTGAAAGGGAACTTCGCGCGATCATACGGCGATCCCACAACGGTGGAGGAGATGCACGAACGGCTGGACGAACTGGGCGGCCCCGGCACGCAGCCGCTCTATCCCCGGCCTTGGGCGATGGCCTCCAGCGCGCCGTTCAAGTACTACAAGCTGTGGCCGTTCAACGGCGGAGTGCGCACGCCGATGATCGTCTCGTGGCCCGATCAAATTCGCAGACCCGGATTGCGCGAGCAGTTCGTCGACGTCATCGACATCACTCCAACCGTGCTCGACTACCTCGGGATCGAGGCGCCGCAAGCCTTCGATGGCGTCTGCCAGATGCCCATGCACGGCGAAAGCACGAGGGCGGCGTTCGAGGATCCGACAGCTCCCGCCCCACGCGACACGCAGTTCTTCGAGCTGTGGGGCAGCCGAGGAATCTACCACAGGGGCTGGAAGGCGGTGGCGTTCCACACCCCGGGGACCGATTTCGAGTCCGACCATTGGGAACTCTACAACGTTGAGGCGGACTTCACAGAAACCACGGACCTAGCCGGCCAGTACCCCGAGAGGCTCAAGGAACTACAGAACTTGTGGTGGATCGAGGCGGAAAAGAATGGCGCACTGCCCCAGCTCGAAGCGATACCCATGCGGCAGCGCACCTACAACCAGATCCTCTCGGATCCGGCGCCGTAGGAACCTGGCGAGGGAATCGCTCTGGGAGGAAGTTGAACATCAAACGCGAGCTCGCCTCCCTCCCGGACATGCGACCACGGAGGATCGCCGCTCTTCGCACGGAATTATCTGACCATCCGGCGTAGCGATGCAGCGATATGCTGAAACGAGCGTCGCTTCCCAGCCAATGACACCCGCTTCCCCTGAGACCGTCCGATTCGTGTGTGCCGGCTTGGACCACTCCGAGGGCCTGTGCTTTGCAGCCGACGGCTCGCTGGTGTGCGGTAGCGAGGCGGGAGCAATCTACCGCGTTGATCCGACGACTGGTTCGTTCGAGGCTACAGCGCAGACCGGTGGCTTTGTCCTCGGACTGTGCTCTGACCAAGCTGGTGCCGTCTACGCCTGCGACGCCGGTCGCAACGAAGTCTTGCGGATCGAACCGAACGGCGGCGTCGAAGCGATTTCGACGGGTCAATTCGACAACCCAAACGACTGTGCGTTCGACGCAAAGGGCAATCTGTTCTTCACCGAATCGGGCACGTACCATCCCACGCGACATAGCGGTCGGCTATTCGCCATAACTCCAGCAGGCGAGACGCTCTGCGCACACCCCGGGCCGTTCCGATTCGCCAACGGTGTTTTCATCGACCACGGCAACTCGCTGCTATACATGGTCGAAAGCACTGCCCCCAGCATCCTTGCGTTTCGAATCGATGGCCCGCAAGTGGCGAGCATGGAACCGGTACGCCAGATTCCCTTGGAGCCCGGCACTGTGCCCGACGGAGTCGCCCTAGACGCCGATGGCAATATCTATGTTGCCTACTACTCCCCTGACCAAATCTGCGTGATCAGAACGGACGACCGATTCGAAGTGCTGTATCGAGACCCGTTAGCCGAGTGGATGAACCGGCCGACCAACGTCGCGCTGCGCAAGGACGAGATCTACTTCGCCAACCTGGGTGGCTGGCACATCGGTGCCGTAGAGCATCGCCTTGAGCCGATGGCGCCCTTTCTGCCTGGCCAAGGGCCGTGTCGCGAAAGCGCCTCGTAGCAGCTCACACCGGCAGTTTCTCGAACAACGACCCACCGACAGCCGGCAGTCGCGCCCCTGGAAGCGGTAGGTCAACTTGGCGTGGCTAGGACACCGCCCGGCCAAGCACGTTGCTTCAGCAGCGCGGAGCGGCTGGGAAACGTGTAGCAGCTATGGATCGATGACGCCATGAATACCTACAAGCAAGCTACAGAGTTGGGTGTGGACTATATTGCAGGTTGTGAAGACAGTCCAAGTAGTTCTCGACGCCGACCTTCTCGCCGAAGCTGACGAAGCCGCTAGTCG
The DNA here is from genome assembly GCA_022823865.1 of Bryobacterales bacterium. Taxonomy (GTDB): domain Bacteria; phylum Acidobacteriota; class Terriglobia; order Bryobacterales; family UBA6623; genus VXMF01. Next base: position 39,085 of record JAJEHF010000207.1, on the reverse strand, counting down.
GGCTGGCACGAACCGCTCCGCTCTGATCCGAGACGCTCTGAGGGAACACCTGCGGCGTCTTCACATGGTCAGACTGGAGGAGCAAGACCGCTTGGGATACAAACGCACCACGCACGTGGAAGGTGACCTGGCTGGATGGGATGCCTCGGCATCGTGGGACGAATAGAACGGGGAGAGCTCACGCATCGCGGGATTTCGGGCGATGAGCGGCACCCAGTCGTCTGACGAGCTCTTCGGCGATTCCCTACCTGACAAGAGTCACAGTCGGACCAACTACCAGCAGGATCAGGTCAGTACCCAGCGAGGGCATGCTAGACGTCGACGACGGCCTCAAGCACTGGAGCACCGTCAACCTGCACACTGCAGCGACGGTGGAGCAAGAAGGTCTTGAAACGCGGGTAGCCCAACTGAGTGCTGCGTGGTTGCGGGAAGCCTGTAGAGCGATCAAGTTTGGCCTGGGCTGCGAAGCCCATTGCCGACAGCGGCTTGCGTATTGGGGCCAGACCGATGCTTGCGTTCCCGCCTGATCAAGGACCGCGTCGTGAAAGCGCCTAGTAGCAGCTCACACCAGCAGTTTCTCGACCACCTCTCCACTGACGTCTGTCAGCCGGAAGTCGCGACCTTGGAAGCGGTAGGTCAACTTGGTGTGGTCGAAGCCGAGCAGGTGCAGCACGGTCGCGTGCAGGTCGTGGACATGAACCTTGTCCTCGACCGTGCGGAAGCCTAGTTCGTCAGTCCGCCCCAAGGTAATGCCGCGGCGGATCCCGGCTCCGGCCATCCACGTTGTGAAGGCGCCCGGATGGTGATCGCGCCCGTCACCGATCCCGTTAGTGTCTTGAGTCATGGGCGTTCGCCCGAACTCCCCACCCCATAGAACCAAGGTCTCATCCAGCAAGCCGCGCCGCTTGAGATCCTTGATCAACGTTGCCGAGCCTTGGTCGACATCCTTGGCGACTTGCCTGATTCCCTTGGTCAAGTTCGCATGGTGGTCCCAAGCCTCGTGGTAGAGCTGCACGAACCGCACCCCCTGCTCCACCAGCCGTCGCGCCAGCAGGCAGTTGTTGGCAAACGAGGCCTTGCCCGGCTCGGCCCCGTACAGCTCCAGCGTCTCGGGGGCCTCATTGCTGATGTCCATCAGGGCTGGAGCGGCGCTCTGCATGCGAAACGCGAGCTCGAACGACCGGATTCGGGTCTGAATCTCCGGATCCCCCATTCGTTCGAGCTGGATGCGGTTCATCCCGTTGATCGCATCGAGAGTGTCGCGCTGGACGCGGTCGGTGATTCCCTGCGGGTTGGAAAGGAACAAGACCGGTTCCCCGCCCGAGCGGAACGGCACGCCTTGGTGCACCGTGGGCAGGAAGCCCGCGCCCCACAGAGCAGTGCCCGCGCTTGGCCCCGAGTCCGACGAGTTTAGAACGATGAAGCCCGGCAGGTCCTCCGACTCGCTGCCAAGTCCGTAGGTCACCCAAGCTCCCATGCTGGGCCTGCCGAACTGCTGGGCGCCGGTGCTCATGAGAAGCTGCGCCGGTGCGTGATTGAATGCGTCCGTGACGGTGGAACGGACAAACGCGACGTCATCGACCACGGTCGCCAGATGCGGCAGGAGCTCGGAGATCTCGAAACCGCTCTGTCCGGCCCTGTGAAACTTGTACTTCGGACCCAGGAGTTTGGAATTCGGATCAATGAATGCCGCCCGGTAGCCCTCGAGCAGATCCGGCGGAGGGAGCGTGCCGTCGAACTTTGCCAGCTCCGGCTTGTAGTCGAAGAGCTCTAGATGGCTCGGCCCGCCCGCTTGGAACAGAAAGATGACATTCTTGGCCTTGGGCGCGAAGTGCGGCAGGCGGGTCGCCGCGTGCGAGTCGCCGCGCAACAGGTGCGCCAGTGCCGCCGTGCCCAGCCCGAATCCGCAGCGCTCGAGAAACCAGCGGCGTGCGATCGGGTTTGCCGTGTCAAGTGCAGTCATTGCTTCGTGATGGTCTCGTCGAGATTGAGCAGCGCCCTCGCCAACACCGTCCACGCTGCCTCATCATCCGGGCTGGGACCCTCGTCGGAATCGGCGGCGGTCAGTTCGCGCGCATCCAGCAGGCCGGCAGCGAGCTGCTCGCGCGTCTTTCGCAGCAACTCCAGCAGGAGCTCGGCTTCATCGGATTGGACCTCCCTAGACAAGCACGAACGGAAGGCGTGGTCGAGTCGCTCCCGCTCGCCCGTTGCCGCCGCGACGGTTCGCCTCGCCAGTGCGCGCGCGGCTTCCATGAAGAGTTCCTCGTTCAGGGTAGTCAGCGCCTGCAATGGGGTGTTTGAGCGGCCGCGCCTCACACAGGCGGTGGACCCGTTGGGCGCGTCGAAGACTTCGAAGGCCGGATAGGGTGCCGAAATGTACTGGAACGTATAGAGCGCCCGCCGGTAGCGGTCCTCTCCCGCCGCGGCGGGCCACGGTTTTTCGGAGAAGCTGATGGGTGGCTTGAACAGCAACTCCGGAGCAGGCGGGTGCACCGGCGGGCCGCCGACCTGATGGCTCAGAAGGCCGCTCGCGGCTAGCGCGATGTCCCGAACGATCTCCGCGTCGGCCCGCACCCGCGGGCCGCGCGACAGCAAGCGGTTGTCCGGATCGACGGCGCGGGCCTGATCGGTCACGCGCGACGCCTGCTGGTACGTCCCGGAGGTCACGATCAAGCGGTGGATGTGTTTCAAGCTCCAACCGCTGTCCATCAGCTCCACCGCCAGCCAGTCGAGCAGCTCTGGATGCGAAGGCAGATCCCCCTGCATCCCGAAATCCTCGGCGGTTGCGACCAAGCCAGTGCCGAAGTACGCCTGCCAAATGCGGTTCACGATGACTCTGGCCGTTGTCGGGGCGCCGCGGTCGACGAGCCACTCGGCAAACGCTAGGCGCGGGGGTCGGCCGCTTGCGCCTATGGCATGCAGGAACTCGGGCACGCCCGGCTCGACCTCATGCGCTGGCTCTAGGAAATCCCCGCGCCGCAGCAGGTGGGTCTGGCGCGGTTCCGAACGCCGCTGAAGGACTAGTTGCGTGTTGCCTTGCGGGAAGCGCCCCCAAGCCTGCTCGATGCGCTCGTTCGCATCAGCCCAGTCCGAAACTGTGGTCCGCCAGAAGCTGAACACCTCCCTGTCCTCTTGGGGCGTGCGGCCATCGCGACCCTGCTCCACGATGGCGCGGACTCGTGCGGGCAGCGGATCCGCCACCGGATCGTCGGCGTTGGTCACCGAGAGGCGGATCCGGCCGAGATTGTTGTTTTGGCCAACGTTGCTGTCGTACCCTCCGTGGCTCTGATCCAGAAAGAACGTCAGCAGCGTGCCAGAACCATGCCTGATCGGCCGGTCGAAGACAAAGACCGCCTTGCGCGGCTGGTTGCTGCGGCCGTGCCCGGCAAAGAGTTCCCAAGCCGTGTCGACACAGTCGTCGTAGGCGAAGTGGATCGGTCCGGTGAAGCGTTCCGAGCCTTCCTTGTGAGGGAAGACCTTCGGGTCCAAGCTGCGCTCGGGCAAGTCGATGTCCGCGCTGGAGGTGCGGATCCAGATGTCTTGCTGGGAGGACGGGTCGTCCGCGGGCGCAGCCCGCAGCCGGAACTCGCTCAAGGCGCCGGTGCCGTACACTGACCGTCCCGGCCCGCCGAGCGGGAGATTGGGGTCGGTCAGTACCTCGAGCCGGACGGCTGTGATTTCAGGCAGGTTCGTTTGCGCGGTGAACTCGGCCACATGCTCGGTCGGTGCGTAACCCTGCGCCAGTAGCGAGCCATCGCTCTGCAGCAGGTACCGCTGGCCGCCCGTGGAAAGGTCGTCCACCTCGGGATGCAGCACTGTCCACTGCGGCTGGTTGCCGCGCACTTCCCGCTCCCACGAGGCCATGCGGGACTGCCAGTCGGGATTGGATGCGATCAGTTCGTCTTCGATGGCACGGATCTCGTCGATCACCGCCTGGCGCACTTGAGCATCCGCGGCGGTATAGACCGCTACCTTGGCCTCGTCGGCATTGTTCAGGAACGCGAACAAGCGGTAGTACTCGTCGTGCGTGAGCGGGTCGTACTTGTGCGAATGGCACTGGGCGCATTGGATGGTGAGGCCCAAAATTCCCTTCCCGATGGCATCCATGCGGTCGAATAGCGCCTCCATGCGGAACTGTTCGGGGTCTGTCCCACCCTCCTCGTTGACCATAGAGTTGCGCAGGTAGCCGGTTGCAATGAGCTGCTGGTGGGCCCCTCCCGGGAGCAAGTCGCCAGCAATCTGCTCCACCACGAAGCGGTCATACGGAAGATCCCGGTTCAGCGCGTCCACGACCCAATCGCGGTAGAACCATACCTGGCGCGGCATGTCCTTTTCGTAGCCATCGGAATCGGCGTACCGGGCCGCATCCAACCAGAGGCGGCCCCAGCGTTCCCCGTAGTGAGGGGACGCCAACAAGCGCCCGACCAGTGCCCCATAGTCCGGTTCCTTCTGGAACTCTTCCAATTCCTCCACAGCCGGGGGTAGGCCTGTCAGGTCCAAACTAACGCGCCGAAGGAGGCCAGCGTCGCTCGCTCGCGGCATAGGTTCCAAGCCAGCGTCAGCGAGCCTAGCTCGAACGAACGCGTCAATCGGGTGGAGAGACCGGTCGCCCGGCGGCAGCGGCCGCTTGGGAGCTACGAACGCCCAGTGCCGACCGACCTCTTCTTCTACCGTGCCTGTGCCCTCCGGCCACTCCGCGCCAGCCTCGATCCATTGGCGAATCGTGTCGATCTCAACGGCAGAGAGGGTGCCGCCCATCGGCATGCGCGGGCCATCACTGAGACCGGCAATTCGCCGGTACAGCTCGCTGTCTTGGGCGCTTCCTGGCGCCACTAGGGAGGGCGGCGCGGAGGCGCCCAAGACGGACGCTCTCGCATCGAGCCGCAAACCGCGAAGTTGCTGGTCCGGCCCGTGGCAGCCGAGGCAAGACCGTTGCAGAATCGGGAAGACCTGCTCGCCGAAGTCGACCTCGGCCGTAGCCGGCCAGACGGCACCGACGATCGCCAACACCAAGACCGGCATGCGGTGGCCTAGCTGACCATGTGTTCGCCGCTCCCGCATCCGTCGCAATCCACTGTATCACCGGCCCGCCTTTCCGGGGCGAGCGTGCACGCGAGCCCGGGCCAGCCTTTCCCCGGGCTCGCAAACAGTAGCCCGAACCTGCCAACATGAGTCTCTGGCGGGATGTGGCTCGCCACCTGCGAGAGCCCGCCGTGAGCTGAAGTCAGACTACCGCCACCGACAGGAGGGCCTCATGGGCGAGATCGAAGTGCGAGAGGATGCGTGGCAGCGGCTGAATCCGCAGCATCCGGGTGCGGCCATCGCGGACGCCTGCATCGGACCGGAAGCGGCGCCGCATGGCGGAGCGGCGAGCGTGAGCGCGGCTGCTGAGCGGCTCGGCGTGGATCGCAAGACACTGTCCCGCGTGATCCACGGCCATTGCGCGATCTCGCCGAACATGGCCGTCCGACTGGAGTCCGCGGGATGGGGCAGCGCGGAATCGTGGCTATGGCGTCAAGCCCGCTACGATCTGGCGCGAGCTCGCAAGCGGCGGTCTGCGGCTGGATAGGTCAGCTCATGGCTAGAGGTAGGGCAGCGCGTCGATTCGTGCCTCCAACGCGTCGAGGTTGAGGCGCGAGCACTGGAGCACGGTCTCAGGCCAGGCATCTTGCTAGGCGCGCTTCACTCCGAAGTGGTGCAGTGCGTTTCTCATCAGCGCCTGCATCTTGGAATCGGCTGACAGCGCCCAGCCCCCGGCGATGCAGCCGGTGTGAAACACCTTTCCGCCCTGTGGCCGCTCCCAATATGTTATTTCGGCGTATACACCGTGCTCGAGCGGTTCCCAGCGCCCGAAGTAGTCGATTCCCCGGCGTTCGCGATCCACGATCTGCGCCAAGGGCACGATGCCCTCCGGATCGTCGGGGACCGACGCGCCGGCTGGGTTATGTCGAGTGATCGCCTGGATTAGGCTTGGTCGCACGTCGGACTCGTGACCGCCTACGCGGGGCGGCTGCCCGTCCGGGGCCTGCCCGAACATCTCTCCCGCCTGCAGCCCGACCGCTTCCGGTTCGTGGAAGAGGAAGTGGTCGGGACGGACCACCTGGTAGGCCGCGAAGTGAGCCTCGGTAATCGGCCACCAGCCAATACACTCCAAGCCCAGCACCTTCCAAGCGGGCAAGCCGCAGAATCGCATCAAGCTGCCGCGGCGGCCGTCGTGGCTGTGGAAGATCTCTCCGATGTCGGCACCCTCCCTGCCCCCGATGTCGATGCCGTGCTTGCGGCACTCCATCGCAGAGCCGTCCGCATCGTAGGACACCCTCCAGAACATGGTGTTGCCGCTCATGACAATCGCTGCGCCGCCCGAACGCAGGAACTCGTCCACAGCCCGGTAGGATTCCTCGGACCAGTACTCGCTGTGACCGTTGATCACGACGACCTTGTAGCCCCTGAGTTGATCGGGGTCGAGATGCAGATCGTGATCGCTGGCCACGTCAAACTCATAGCCGTTCTGCTCCAGCCAGCGATGGGCGAAGAGCTCGCCGCGCATGAGGTGGCTGTAGTTGAGATCCTGCTGGCTGAAGATCACCTCTGGCCCCGCTACCGGCCACGGCAGTTTCATCCCGACGGCGTACGTCGGCTGCCCCTGCGCGTGATTGCGGTAGCAACAATAGGCCGGCGCACCCGGGTGGGCGTTGTCCTGGCCGGTGGTCTCCCAAAACGGCTCCAAGGAGTTCACCGCAAACGGCGTCGCGCTGTAGGCCTGCCAAGTATTGGTCGAGCAAATCACAAGGATCGGCGCCTTGGGACGAGCCGGGGAACGCCGCACCAAGAACGCGACGTCGTAGCGGAGCGGCTTGCCCTCGCGGTGGAAGGCGAAACGGCCGACATAGACCCCCGGCTTGGCGCTTGCGGGGATGTTGACGCTGTGGCTCGGCTCCCAGCGGCAGTCATACAGATCGTCCGAGGCGAATCGGAGCCCGTGCCCGCGGTTCGGATCGCTCGCTGGGCGGTAGTCGCCGTAGCGCGGCACCGAGCCAGCATCGAACGACGGCCCTCCGATCATCCAAGTGGCGCGATTGATGAGCACTCCGTGGAGACCGTCCCCGCCGATATCGCGAATCCTATCGCCGCGCTCTTCATCAAGAGGCCAGCAGGCCAGCACATCCCTGGCAGGGGGCTCGAGCCCGCCGGACCTGAAACGCTCCATTGCTTCCCGGGACGACAGCGCTCTGCCGTAAATCGCGGGCATCGCGATGTCGCCGTCAAGGAACTCGGCCGCCCGGCCGCTATCTCCGGACGCTCCAAGACGCAACGGCGCTTCGACGGCCGCAATGGCCTCATGCTGCTTCCAGCTGCCTTGGAACAGGCCATCGACGTACAGGCTCGTCAACGCTCCATCCCAAGCCAACACCACGTGGCGCCAGCGGCGTCGATGAAGAGGCACGTGCGCGACGTTCCGATCCCCGAGCAGAAACTCGACCCACCCCCCTGCGGACACGAACAATCCAATGCCCCGGTCGCCATCGCAGGCAGTGACGATACCCTGCCTGCGTTCGGCCGACCAGCTGCGGACCCAGACCTCGATCGTCAGCGCATCGAATGTCCTTCCGGCCAAGCCGCCCTCCACGTGGGCATACGAACCCACGTGAATAGGTTGCATTGACGGACGCGGCTCCAGCAGCCTGGCGATGGTCTCTTCGGCGCCGGCCCGGCCGACCGTCAATTCATAGGGCGTGTCGCTGCTGACCCGCAAGTCGACACTCGCTCCCGCGTCCAGACTGCGCTGTGCGTAGGCATGCACCCCGGGCACGGAGATTTCCGCATGGGGTGGAATCCCACTCGCTGCCGAACTCGCCCAGCTGGCGTTGGCGGCCGCGACCCCGGCCGCGGTTTGCTGGAGAAACCTTCTGCGATCGATCGGCGGCATCGCGGCGATTGTAGCCGATGCGGCCGTGCGAGAGCTCACCAATGTGGCTGTCGGTGAGATTTCGACGATTCGCGCTGCCATCGGCAGTTCCGAAATCGAATAATTTGGGGGTTTCAGTGCATTATTTCATGATATTTTGGACTTGATGTTCAGCCGTTCCCTGAATCTGCCCGCTGCTGGGACCGAGACCTTCTTCCTTTGGGGCCCCCGCCAGACCGGCAAGACCACGCTTCTGAAGCAGCGCTACCCCGAAGGTCTCTGGATCAATCTTCTACGGAGCGAGGAATTCAGACGGTACGCTACGCGCCCCGAGCTTCTCCGACTAGAGATCGAGGCGGATCCTCCAGACCCTGCTCGACAAATTGTTATCGACGAAATCCAAAAGGTGCCTGCCCTTTTGGACGAAGTTCACGGGCTGATCGAAGATCGAAAACTATGCTTTGCCCTTTGCGGATCAAGTGCCAGAAAGGTCCGGAGAGGGGCGGCCAACCTTCTTGGGGGCCGCGCCTTGCGGTTCGAGCTGCACGGCCTGACAGCGCATGAGCTCGGATCCGCATTCGACTTGGAGCGGATCCTCAACCACGGCTACCTGCCTCGGATCTACGAGTCAGGCCGACCGGCAGAACGCCTAAACGCCTATGTAGCGGATTACCTGAGAGAGGAAATTGCCGCCGAGGGCTTGGTTCGCAGCTTGCCGTCGTTCTCGGACTTCCTCGACGCAGCTTCCCTGAGCGATGGCGGCATCGTCAGCTACACGAACATTGCGCGAGATTGCGGAGTCTCGAACAAGACCGTCAAGGGATACTTCCAGATCCTCGAAGACACCTTGATCGGATCCCGGCTGCCTGCCTACCGCAAGCGTGTCAAGCGGCGGCTCGCGATGTCGCCGAAGTTCTACTTCGCCGATGTGGGAGTGGTCAACTCTCTCGCCCGTCGCGGACAGTTGCGTCCGGGGTCCGAATTGTTCGGCAAGGCGTTCGAGAACTGGGTGCATCACGAGCTCCGGAGCTACCTCGCGTACTCCAAGCCAAGTTCCGCGTTGGCGTACTGGCGCCTTCCAAGCGGCTTAGAGGTCGACTTCGTGGTCGACGACATGGATCTCGCCGTCGAGGCGAAGGCTAGTTCTCGCATCCACAGCGGACACTTGAGAGGGCTGAAGGCGTTGGCGCAGGAAATGCCTCACAGGATACGGCGGGTGGTAGTATGCTTGGAGCCCAAGCCGTGGCGCACGGATGACGGCATCGACGTCTTGCCTGCCCCCGATTTTGTCGAGCGTCTGTGGAGTGGCCGCCTAACGGAGAGCCGCGGCTGACAGCCGCGTTGATTCGATCGCTCCGGGCGCTCGACCCCGACTTGAGTAGGAAGTCTGCTTTCCGGCGAGTGGCAGGCGAGAAACAAGCCTCGCTGCCAAAGGGCTGGATCATCGCAGTCCGAACCTCCGAGGTATGTGCTCCAAGTCACCACCGGCTCTACCGGGGAAGCGGCCGCAGTCAGTGCGCCGCAGCACATCGGCATCGCCCAGTCCGGCATGTGCGATTCATCCTATTCCAATCTCAGTCTCGCCACTGCCCGATCCGGACCGAACCGAAGAGATTGACCTTCGGTATCATGGCAATCTCGCAGGCGTTTACCGCGGGTCTGGTCTGGGACGCAGAGAGCCTTGAACGGCATGTGTCGTCTCCTCGTTGCGATAGCACTCGTCCTACCGGCGTGGCTGTCGGCGGCAGTACCAACCGAGTCGGGTAGATCGATCAACGGGCACCCCTTTCGGGAGTACTCGACAATCGACGTGCTTGGCCGCAAAGTCACGTTCTATGTGTCTGAGCACGAGCTTCCCGGCGATAAGCTGCCCTTGGTCGTCTACGTCCAGGGCACGGGCTGTTCTTCGCACTTCACCAGACGGAACGGCCAAGTCCTCGCAGGGGTCCATCGTCTCGTCTACGACGTCCTTCGTGGACGAGCTAGGGTCGCCGTGGTGGAAAAGCCTGGTGTCGAACCGTTCGACGATCCGGGCAACCGGCCGATGCGGGAGTCCTGCAGGCCGGAGTTCTTTTACGAGCACACCCTCGACAGGTGGTCTGAAGCGATCGCGGCGGCAATCCGATCAGCACATGCGCTCCCAGGAGTTGACGACTCTTCAACCTTGGCCCTAGGGATTTCGGAGGGTGGCATGGTCGCTGTTCGAGTTTCGAACGTGCTCCCCAGCGTTACGCACGCGGCATCTCTAGCTGGCGGCGGGCCGAACCACATGTACGTACTCGCCGAGTATGTGCGACGTCGGGGCCTTGATCCGCAGGCGATCGTGTACGACTGCTGGCGGGAAGTTCAAACCGATCCCCAAAATACGACCAGGTTCTGCCTAGACCACTCGTTCCGTCAGTGGTCCGGTTTCTACCGGACCTCATTGATCGAAGAGTGCCTGAAGTCAACTGCCAAGCTCTACCTAGCTCACGGTTCCGCGGATGAGCAGAACTTCATCGCTGGCTTCGACATGATGAGGGCTGAACTGGCAGCCAAGGGGCGGAGTGCCGTGTTCGAGAGGCTCGAAGGGGCCGGGCATTCTATGGACCTCCCCTCACAAGTCGCGCCCGAAGGCCTCCTCGCAGTATTTGAACGGCTAGCCCGTTGGTTCCTCGACGATCAATCGGGCTGAAGTGGCCCAGATGACTTCAGGTTCGGCGACCACCACCCCACTGTGATTTGCGCCACATGTGCGAGGGGTTTTCCGTTCTGCAAAGCTCCCGACCAGGGACCAGGCCGCGGACGGCGTCTACCGCTTGCAACTGAACGTCGAGGTCGGGTTCGAAGCGGAGCTTCATCATGCCTAGGAAGGGCTTGACACTGGTACCCTGGGATGGGTCAAGCAAATATCAGGCGCTCACCCTTGGGCTCCGGGACGGACCGTCCTAACTCCAGCGCCCTATCAATCCAGAACTGCATCGCGTCGTTGATATTGCGCAACGCGGTTTCTTGATCGTCACCGTGCGCCATACACCCAGGCAATTCAGGTACTTCGGCTATGAACGCCTGATCTTCGTTGCTCCAGTAGAGAATGATCTCGTACTTGTGCATCAGTCGTCTCCTCCTAGATTGTATTGCAGGATTAGCTTCCGAATCTGCCTCACCTGATAGGGCTTAACATGTCCGCCACGGCATTGCAGGTTGACGATTTCCACAACACCCTCTTTGTCGAAGAGATGATGGCTGCCCCGAACTCGCTCTGAGAAACCGAGATACAACAGCAGCGCACGCAGATCCGCCCAGCGAATGTTCGCGTCCGACTGGCCACGGAGAAGGGTCTGGAGTAGGCGCTCATGTCGGCGCATGGACAATCTTCCTCAGCCCAATAGTCTCATGAGCTGCGCAATGGCAGATGAGACTTCCCGCGAGGCACTCATCGATGCAGTACGTTGAGGCCTGAATGTCGCCGCTCCAGACTAGAGGTGCCGAGCTCCGCGGAACACCACTAAATCAAGCAGTTGGATCTCGGAGCCCGCTGAGCCGTGGTAGGGCTCGCCGCGCACAACGACTCGCAACGTGTGCTTGCCGTCCTCAAGGTAGTAGTCGTGCCACAGCGCGTCAGAGCGCTTGAACGAGTCCTCATCCGGATAAGTGTCGACGGTGCGAGAGAACTCGCCATCGAGGTAGACATCGGCTTGGCCGCCAGTGGGCACGAAGGATGCCGTAATAATCGCGCCTGTGCCCTCAAACTCGATCAGCGCTTCGGACCCTTCTTGCGAACTGGTCTTGACGGTATACGCCGAGCGCCTTCTCGTCGTAGACTCGGTCCACTCTCCCTTCCAAGACCAACGGGGGTCGGTAACCGCGATGCGTTCGACCGGCGACCCATAGTCGTCCCAGATGTCAAGCGCGGCTGGGATGGCGTCTTGGACAGCGATCACAAGCCGGTCGCCGTCGACACGCCCTCCGTGGCGCTCTGCCATGGAGATGGCGCGGTCGTAGGTGCTGTCCACGATCGTGCGGAACGAGTAGTTGGTATAGCTGAACTTCTCATCTGCCATATTCTCGATGCCGCTCTTGAACTCGTCGGGGATACCCTCGTAGCCCATGACCACGCCGAGAATGCCGAGGGCGCTGGCTGGGTTGCAGTCTGAATCCTGCCCGCAACGGGTGGAGATGGTCATTGTCTTGCCGAAATCGCCCTCGCCATACAGCATGCCCAGCGCCACGTAGGCCCCGTTGATCTTGGCGTCGATATTGAAAGGCTGGGTGGCGCCGATCGGACAGGGCTCGCGGTCGTTCCACTTGTCCTCGATCAGACCCCAAACCTCGATCCAGTCGTCGGGATGCTCGTTCGACCAGGCGAGCACATCCGCGATCGTCATTGCGTACGGGCTTTCGGGCGGAAGGCAGGCCAGCCCGGCCTCGACCAGTCGTTCTGGGTCGCTTTCGAAGAAGGCCGCCGCGTACATGCAGCTGACGAACATGCCGCCGTAGATCCCGTCGCCGTGATTCATGACGCGACCGGCCCGATAGCAAAGGTCATTGGACGCTTGGGGTAGGCCGGGGCACATCAATCCCACAAAGTCAGCCTCGATCTGGAAGTCGATGTCATTCGCGTGCGCGTTGTATTTCGGCGTACCGCTGAGCGTGGCCGGCACGCCGCGCTTGAGCGCCCTGCGGGCAGCCAGGTTGGCGTGCCAGAGACGGTACTTGGCATCCCCGAACATGGCGCCGAAGTCTTCTGTGGTCGCGTCCAGCCCCTTATCGTCCAGCACCTGCGCAAAGGTCATGTCGACGTAGAGGTCATCTTGGCGAAGCGAGTTCTCCACCATGGCCGGGTCCCACTGCGGCAGGTCTTCTTCGGCGATGATCTTTTCGAGGTGGCGGAATTCGGTAGGAGCACCGAAGGTGACCCCGATCATCTGGCCGGCCCAGCCACCGGCGATCTTGTCACGCAGCTCAGCGAGTGCGATCTCCTTGGTCGAGGGGGTCACATCCGACCCGCAGGAGACCGCAAAGGCGGCGAGCGCGACAGTGACGAGCGTGCGAGTAGGGAAAATCTTCATGGTTGTGTTGACGCAGAGCGTGCTGGCCGGTCTTCAAGTCGCCCCACGAGCCCCGGGGCCACACAGAATTTAGCACGTATCGGCCCGCTTCATGGCGTCGGGGTGGCCGCACCGGAATTTCCGAATCCATCGCTCGATTCGGCAATCGCCGCCCGGCGCTCGTCGACGCGCCTTGCCGGCGGCATTGATCAGTGGCGACTGCCGGCAGGTAGAACAGACAACGCGACGCCTCCGGAATCAGCTTGGCTGTTCGGCCTCCGTCTTTCAACGCCGTTTCAGTTACGACGGCCCTCGAACTAGTCGCCCATCTATTGACAGAACCCCACTATGGCCGATTGGAACTTCGAGGCGAGATTCGCTGGTAGAATGCCGATTTCCGGCGATGCAGAACGAATTCACAGCAATCTTCGAGCGTGACGAGGAATGGATCATCGCGTACTGCCCCGAAATCCCAGGCGCTAACGGGCAGGGACGAACGAAGGACGAAGCGAGAGAGAGTCTTGCGCAAGCCATCGCTTTGGTTCTTGAGGACCGGCGCGAAGAAGGCCTTCGCGGATTACCGGCCGACGCCGAGCGTGACACGATCATCGTGCAATGAAGCGCGTGGGCCTGCTGTGACACCTGCGCAAACATGGCTGTTATCTCAAGCGCGAAGGTGCATCTCGCTCGCTTTGGTCGAATCCAGGAACAGGCGTAGTTGAAGCTGTGCCCCGCCATACAGAGAGCCCAAAGCCGCTGGTCCGCAAGATCTGCCGTCGGCTGTCGGTACCACCGATCGGATCGTAGCATCGAGCAACCGCCTCGCAAATGGTTCGGTTCGCTTGGCAACCGGCTGAAGGAGGAGGACTGACATGGCAACATTGACGATTCGGGTACCTGATGCGCTTCGAGATCGCTTGGCGGCGATGGCCGCTCAACGCGGTGTGAGCGTAAACAAGCTGATGGAGGAACTCTCCGTCCGCGCGTTGACCGAGCACGATACCGAGATGCGTTTCCGGCTGCGAGCGGCCCGCGGCAAAGTCGAGCACGGATTGGCGGTGCTCGACGAACTGGACCGAGTGCATTCGCAAGCCGAAGATTCCTGAGGCAACGAGACTCTTGACATCTGATACCACCGCACGAGCGCGTGTCTGAGCTGCTTGGGTTTCAATGCACCCAGGACGGTGGCCGAGCGAACCAAATGCGACTGTCGGCAGTATGCCGAAGGTGTCAACGTAGCCAGTAGCGGCCCGACGAAAACGCCGTGATACCGCCCAAGAGCGAACCAAGCCGAAGCTTGTCGAAATCGCTTAAATGATTGAAATCTGGAGAGTTGCCTCAGTTCAATCACGCAGCCCAAGACTGAGCTTGGCCATAAGGTGGTTCGGGGCCGTTGGGGCTAACGAATGTCCTTGTCGGGCAGTTCCATCCGCAGTTCCGGGTCGACAGGCATCTCATCCGGAAGCGCACCGGTCTCCCGCTTGAGCCTTTCAAGCTCGGCCTGGAGCTCGGCCAGCTTGTCGGCATGCGCCGGGTCGTCGATGAGGTTGCGCTTCTCGAGCGGGTCGTCAGCAACGCGATAAAGTTCGGCCTTGTGGGTGTTGGGTCGGCCTTCGCCATTGGGGTAGTGGACGTACTTCCACTCGTCTGTGCGCACGCCGCGCACGTTCGGCGTGTACGGGAACTGGGTCTCGAAGTTGTACTCGTAGAGCCAACTCTTGCGCCAACCCGGATCTTCACCCGTGCTGACGAGTTGCTTGAAGCTGCGACCGTGGATGTCGCCAAGCGGCGGTAGCCCGCAGATGTCGACAATCGAAGGCGCAACGTCTAGGTTCAGCACTTGCTGCTCGATGACGCGCGGCTGATCGATCAGTGGAGGATAGCGCACCAGCAGCGGCACGCGGATCGACTCCTCCCACATGGTGCGCTTATCGATCGAGGCATGCTCGCCCAGCAGGAATCCATTGTCGCCGGCAAATACGATCAGCGTCTCATCGAGTTTGCCCGTCCGCTCGAGTGCGTCATAGATGCGGCCGACCGAGTCATCAACCGAAAGGATCGTCGCATGGTAGTTGCGGATAAACTTGCCGAAGTCCTCCAGCCCGTAGAGGTTGCCATCGATTCCGTGCCACGTCTCGATGCGCTCGCCGACCCAGTCAGGCAGCGGTTCGAGTAGTCGCCCGGTCTCGGGCTCGGTCACTTCAAGGTCGTCGTAGACATGCTCGTAGGGCGTATCGGGAATCCAGACGCCGTGTGGCGCTTTGTGGCCGAGACACAGAAGAAACGGCTCTTCGTGCTTCTGTTCGAGCCAGTCGACGGCGAAGTCCGTGACGACGTTCGAGTAGTAGCCCTTGACCTCACCACGCTCGCCATTGACGTTGAAGGTGGTGTCCCAGTATTGGCCCTGGCCCTTGTGGCTGATCCAGTAGTCGAAGCCAGGGCGCTTCTCGTCGTTGTCCTCGCCCATGTGCCACTTGCCGATATAGGCGGTCTCGTAGCCGGCATCCTGCAGGGCGACGGGGAAACTCGCCAAGTCAGCAGGGTACTCGGTGAAGTTGTTCATCACACCGTGCGAGTGCGCGTAGAGTCCCGAAAGGAAGCTGGCCCGCGAAGGGGAACAGAGCGAGGTAGTGACGAATGCGTTGGCAAACCTCACACCCTCGTTGGCGAGCCGGTCGAGATTGGGCGTTTTTAGGAACGGATGGCCAGCTGCCGAGAGGCAGTCCCAGCGCTGGTCATCGGTGAGGATGAAAACGACATTCGGTCGCTTGGCCGCCCCCTGCTCTGGCTCGGAATCGCTACAGCTCGGAAGTAGCGTGGAGCCAGCGGCAGCAAGAGAGGACTGGAGGAATTCGCGTCGAATCACGGCACTAGGATACAGACCCGGTTAGGTCGTCGAGGGCTCGGAATCAAGGCCCTCGGCTGGACTCCGCAAGCTGCCCAAGCGTCGCATTTGCTCACTCGAGGCCGAATCTTGCAAGGGTAGTTCCCACGCTGGGTGATTCGAGAGTGAGCTGCACTCTCAACTGAGCGTTCCCCTGCCCGGAGAACGCCGCGATGGCAGGAGTGCTGCCAGCGTATCCGGTAATCGCGGAGCGACCAAACGTGGGGCCTTGGTTCGTCGCCCAGCAACCCCTGGCTCCACCCTGACGCTCTGGCACGGAGACCAAGGCCGCTAAGCCAAGATCTCTTTGACCACGCGGGCCGGATACTGGCCGATCAGACGCTCGTCAAGGCCATGCACGTTATAGACCAATTTCTCGGGGTCGAGGCCCAGCAGATGCAGCATGGTCGCGTGGAAGTCATGCACGCTGACGCGATCTTCCACGGCCTTGTGGCCGATCTCGTCCGTGGCGCCGTGGACGTGCCCGCCCTTGACACCTCCGCCGGCCATCCAGATGCTGAAGCCGGCGGGGCCGTGATCGCGACCGGTGGTGCCGGCCTGACCGACTTGTGCCAACGGCATGCGCCCGAATTCCCCGCCCCAGATCACTAGAGTGGAGTCCAGCAGGCCTCGCTGCTTGAGATCCTTGATCAGCGCCGCGACCGGCTTGTCGGTCTTGGCGCAGGCATAGCCCAGCTCGCGATCCAGATTCAAGTGGTTGTCCCAGATCTGGTACTCGATGAAGACCTGCACGAAGCGCACACCTCGCTCCACCATGCGACGGGCAAGCAGCAGCCGGGCCCCATAGGCCCGCGTGCGCTCGTCGTTCATCCCGTACATGTCCTTGGTTGCCTCGCTCTCCGATGAAAGGTCAGCGACGTCTGTGGCTGCCATCTGCATGCGGGCCGCCAGCTCGTAGCTCTCGATGCGGGCGTCTAGCTGCGGCTGCAAGGGCCTGGCGTCCCGATGGGCGAGGTTCAGCCTCCGCACGAGCGCACGCTCGGCTTCCATCAGCGGGCTGGGCAGTTCCTGCTCCCGGCGCAGGTTCAGCACCGGCGGGCCCTCGGCCCGGAACTTCGTGCCCTGGTAAACCTGCGGCAGCCATCCCGACTGCCAATTCTGGAGATCGTTGATCGGATACCCCAGCGGGTCATCGAGCACGATATAGCCCGGCAGGTTCTGGTTCTCCGTCCCCAGCCCGTAGACTGCCCAAGCGCCCAAGGCCGGGCGCCCCGGCAGGGTGCGCCCGGAATGCATCAAGTACAGCGAGGGTTCGTGGTTGAAATGCTCGCCGTGCATCGAGCGGACGAGCGTGATGTCGTCCGCGACGCCACCGAGGCCCGGCAGCAGGTCGGAAATCTCCATGCCGCACTGGCCGTGCCGGCTGAAGCCGTACGGGGATGGCATCAGCGTTCCGACTTCGTCGGTGAATTCGAGCTGGTTGGCGATATCGCGCGGAGCCTCGGCCCCGGCGTGTTTCTCCAGTTCCGGCTTGTGGTCGAAGAGATCGACCTGGCTCGGCCCGCCGTTCATGAACAGGTGGATGACAGACTTGGCCTTGGGCGCGAAGTGCGGCTGTCGCGGCTTCTGGTCGTAGGTGCTGCGGGTCTCGCCGGCGGCGAGTTCGCCGTTCAGCAGCCATGCCAGCGCGGCCCCGTGGAGACCGTCTCCGATGCGGGAGAAAAAATCGCGGCGGCTCGGTCGTTGCATGGCGGATCTCAATCGATGTACAGGAACTCCGCGGAGTTCAGCAGGGCGTGGGCGAACGATCCCAAGGCCATCCAGCGTGCCGTCTCGCGGCGTGGCCCGGCATGCTTCGTCTGGTCAAGGTGGGCCAGCCAGTGCCGGTCCATGGATTCCAAATCCTGTACGGCAAGTTCCGATTCGGCGGCAGTGGGCCGCCTCGACAAGATGCGCTCGTACGCCTCGGCCACCTGCGACACGCGATCGTTAGGATGCATGTCGATCAGCCTGCCCGCCAAGAATCTGGCGTGCTCGTGGGCGGCCGCGCCGTTCATCATCTGCAGCGCCTGGGGTGCCACGTTGGACTCGCGGCGCTCGGTGCAGTTCGGCGCGGGCTTTGGGGCATCGAACACCTCCAGCAGCGTCACGGGAGTGCGGCGCTTGCGCAGCACGTAGACCGCGCGCCGCCAGCCGGCCTCGGTCGCCTCGGGGACGATCTCGCCGTTCTCCTTCTTGGTGACCTTGACCGGGCGCCCGAAGCGCGTCGGATCCAACCTTCCCGTCGCCCGCAGGATCGAGTCGTGCAACACTTCGGCGTCCATCCGACGCAGCGGCATGCGGGAAAGCAGGATGTTCTCTGGATCCGCCGCGGCAACCTCCGCGGCCACGCTGGAGGCCTGCCGATAGGCGCTCGATGTCATGATCAGGCGATGCATGGCCTTGATGCTCCAGCCCTGGCGCACGAATTCGGTGGCCAGCCAATCCAGCAGCTCGGGATGCGACGGGGCGGCCCCGGTGAGGCCGAAGTTCGAGGGAGTCGAGACGATGCCGCGTCCGAAGTGGCTGAGCCAGATGCGGTTGACCATCACGCGGGAAGTCAGAGGGTGCCGAGGATCGGTGAGCCAGCGCGCGAACGCCAAGCGGTTGCCGCTCGTGCCCTGCCTCGGGGGCACCGCTTCGAACGGTGCGGTGCGGGCGGCCAGCATGCGCGGCACGCCGGGCCCGACGCGCTCCCCGATGGCCTGCGCGTCGCCGCGCTGCAACAGGTAGGTGCGCGACGGCTCCCCGCCCATGTCGTAGACTGCCCGGATCTTCGGCGAAGGAATCAGCTTGGCCTTGAGTTCGCTGATCTTTGTGTTGACCGGGCCGGCGGTGTCCTTGAGTTCCGGAAACGCCTCGGCGATCTGGTGCCATTCGCCATCAGCATTGGGAATCTGCAAGAGGTCCTTGTGCTCGCCAGCGAGCTTCTTCTGAGCGGCCGTCCGCGTCTTGCGCGGAGTGTGCGCGACGGTCCGCAAGCTCTCTCGCAGCTCCGCCGGAAGCTCTGCCAGCCGCCGCTCGAGCTCGCGTTCGAAGAACGGCGTGACCAATGCATCGAATTCCTCTTGCAACAGGTCGATCTCGGCCTCCAGCGGAGCATTCGCCTCCGCTGCAGCCTCCTTCTCCGAGGCCAAGCCCACTTCTAGGAAGCGCTCGGTGGGGTCGAGCCAGTCGTACGGATCCAAGGCCGACTGAAACACGGCTCCGAGGCTGTAGTACTCCCGTTGGGACAGGGGGTCGTACTTGTGATCGTGGCAGCGGGCGCAGCCGACAGTGACCCCCATGACCGCGGAACTGAGCACCTCGATCTCATCCGCGACCACGTTAAAGCGCTCGGCAATCGAGCCAGTGGCCGATCCGTACGTGCCATCGGGCGTCATGCGCAGGAACCCGGTGGCGGCCAATGTGTCCACGTGCTCTTGAGTGACGGTCTCCAGCGCCGCGTAGTCCAGCAGTTCATCGCCTGCCAATTGCTCGGCGAGGAACCGGTCGTAGGGCTTGTCGCTGTTGAGAGCGCGGATCACATAGTCGCGGTAGCGCCAAGCGTGCAGCCGCAGCCTGTCCTCGTCGATCACGCCCTCGGAATCGGCGTAGCCCGCAAGGTCCAACCACACCTGCGCCCAGCGCTCGCCGTACTCCTGCGAATCGAGAAGCTGGTCGACCAGCCGCTCGTATGCATCGGGCCGCGAGTCCTGCGCATAGGCGCGAATCTGGTCGGGGGTCGGCGGCACGCCCGTTAGACCCAGGTAGGCGCGGCGCATCAGGGCGTCGCGGTTAGCTTCCGCCGACAGGGAGAGACCCTTCGCTTCCAGCTTTCGCAGCAGGAACGCATCGATTGGATTGCGCACCCGGGCGGCATTCTCCACCCGGGGCGGCTCAGGGTGCGCCGGCGCCTGAAACGCCCAGTGGGAGAGCCCCTCGTCGCTCAGCGGGCGGTCTGCGACCGGTTCGTCGCTCTCGGACAGCAGGGCACCGTCGGCGACCCACTTCCGCAAGAGCGCGACCTCGGCGTCGGTCGGTGTCTTGACGTGGTTTTCGAAGAGCATGTCGGGCGGGGGCATTTCGCCGCGAACGATGCGCTGCAGCAAGAGACTGTCGTCAGGCTTGCCCGGCACCAATGCGGGGCCCGAATCCCCGCCTTCCAACAGCGAGTCCAAGCTGCGCAGATCCAAGCCGCCTTCCTGCCGTCGCTTGCCGTGGCAGGTCTGGCACCGCATCTGGAAGATCGGCAGAACATCGGATTCAGTCACGCGCAGCTCGGCAGCGGCAGCATCAGAGCGGCCCGCCTCGTCGATCCATGCGCGAATCGCTTCGATCTCGGACTCGGGCAGCTTCTCGCCACCCATGGGCATCTGCCCCGAGACCACCTTGGCCAACAGCAGGCTGCGATCGGGATACCCGGGCACGACCGCCGCGCCCGACTGGCCCCCCTCCAAGACGTGGCGCTGCGTGTCGAGCTTGAGCCCGCCTTGAGGCTGTTCGCCGTGACAGGCCGCGCAGCGCCGCTCAAAGATCGGCCGCACGGTCGACTCGAAATCCCCTCCCTGAGCGCTGATAGCGAGGCACCACGCCGCAACAGCGACGAGCCACCGGCCGAACCTGCGAGGACGGGACATTGCCAAGTCCATCTTACATTTCGCGCTGGCAGATGGAAACACGAATCTGCGGGCTACAGCGTGCAATTGCCCCGACGAATCCCGCCAGGGTGAAGGCGGAACCGTTCGAATGCCAGCCCCGTACGAAGCCTGACTTGGGCGGCGGCGATACTCCTTTCGGCGCGGGCAGACCGACCCCGGCAGGCCGCCCGCGCTAGAATCAAGCCACTCATGAAACCACGAGACGCAACCCGTAGGTCGTTTCTCGGCACCGGCGCGCTCGCGGGCGCGGCGTGGACCGCCTGCAGCGCACCCGAGGCGGAGGCACCGGCGGAAACGGACCAACCATCGTCGCTGGGCACGCCCGTGAGTCGCTACGGGCAGCGCAGCCCGTACGAGAAGGCCGCGCGAGGAGTGCGGGAAAGCCAGACTCCCGAGGCGGCATCGTCAAGGACGCCGCTGGATCAGACTTACGGCATCATCACGCCTTCGGCATTGCACTTCGAACGCCACCATGCGGGCGTCCCGGAAATCGACCCGGCGACGCACAAGCTGCTCGTCCACGGGCTGGTGGACCGTCCGATGGCATTCAGCGTGGACGACATCAAGCGCCTGCCATCCGTTTCAAGGGTCCACTTCGTCGAGTGTTCCGGCAACAGCGGCGGCGAGTGGAGTCCGGCTGGAGCGCCCACGGTCGCACTCAGCCACGGCTTGGCCAGTTGCAGCGAGTGGACCGGCGTCCCCCTCCGCATCCTGCTGGAAGAGGCCGGCATCCAGCCCGAAGCGAAGTGGATTCTCGCCGAAGGCGCCGATGCATGCCTGATGCAGCGCAGCGCCACCCTCGAAAAGGCCCTGGAAGAGGGCCTCGTGGCCTACGGCCAGAACGGCGAGGCGATCCGTCCAGAGCAGGGTTACCCGATGCGGCTGATCCTGCCCGGCTGGGAGGGCAACACCAACGTCAAGTGGCTGCGACGCATCAAGTTGACCGCGGGGCCGCAGTACGTCAAGGACGAGACCTCCAAGTACACCGAGCTGATGGAAGACGGTACGGCTTGGATCTTTACGTTCGAGATGGACGCCAAGTCCGTCATCACAGCACCCTCGGGCGGACACGCGATCGACGGACCGGGATTCCTCGAGATCTCCGGGCTGGCTTGGTCGGGACGGGGCAAGATCACGCAGGCGGAAGTCTCCACCGACGGCGGTCAGACCTGGACTGAAGCGGAACTGCAGACTCCGGTCTACTCGAAGGCGTTCACGCGCTTTCGGCTGCCGTGGGAATGGGATGGAAGCGAGACCGTTCTGTTGTCGCGCTGCCGCGACGAATCCGGCTACCTGCAACCCGGGCGGGCGGAGCTGATCGAAGAGCGCGGCCGGAAATCCGCCTACCACTGCAATCGAATCAAGGGCTGGCGGATCGCCGCCGATGGGAGCGTGACCAATGCTGAAGCCTAGTTTGCTGTCGGTCTCGATTCTGCTCGGCCTGGGAGCGGCTGTGGTCTCAGCCCAGTCCTACGGAGTGGGACGCCCGGCCAGTGCGGAAGAAGTTGCCGCTTGGGATGTGACGATTGGCCCGGAAGGGCACGAGCTGCCTGAGGGCAGCGGCACGGCAAAGGACGGCGCACAGGTTTACGAAGTGCGCTGCAAGGAATGCCACGGCGAAGAGGGCGTGGGTGGCGACCATGCCGCACTGATAGGCAATCCTGAACAGCTCAAGGAGACTCCGCCGGTCAAGACGGTTGGCAGCTACTGGCCGTACGCTACAACATTGTTCGACTACACGCGCCGGGCAATGCCGTTCGAAGAGCCTGGGACGTTGACCGCGGACCAAGTCTACGCCGTGACCGCATACGTCCTGTACTTGAACGGGTTAGTGGGCGAGGACGATGTATTAGATCGCGAGAGCCTGCCCCAGGTCGTCATGCCGAACCGGGACGGTTTCGTCCGCGACCCGCGCTGAGCTGCGCGGTTGACAACCGTGTCATCCGTGCCGGAACACCAGAACGTCCCCGTCTTGGACGACATAGTCCTTGCCCTCAAGGCGTAACTCGCCGCTTTCCTTGGCCTTGGTATAGCCGCCGTGCGAGACGAGAGCGTCCCACTGGATCGTCTCCGCCCGGATGAAGCGCTTGGCGAAGTCGGTATGGACCGTGCCCGCGGCCAAGACGGCGGTGGCTCCCCGCCGAATGGTCCAAGCGCGACACTCGGTTTCTCCGGCCGTGAGAAACGACATCAGCCCCAGCAGATCGTAGGTCGCCGCCACGAGACGTTCGATGCCTGAACTCGCAAGCCCGTAGCTTTCGAGATACTCTTGGCGATCGTCCTCGTCGAGATCCACCAGCTCCGATTCGACACTGCCGCAAACGGTAGAGAGCGCCAGGTTCTTGCGCCCCTGAACAAGCTCGGCCTCGTACCGGGCTTGCAATTGCTCCATTTCGTCCGTCCGCTCCTCGCCGATATTGAGCACGAGCAGCATCGGCTTCTCGGACAGGAACTGAAAACCCTTGAGGAGCTTGGACTGATCGGCGCCCAATTCCATTTGGCGGAGCGGCTGTTCCTGTTCCAGCCATGCGCGGCACTGCTGTAGCAGGTCCTGTTCTGCCTGCAGGTTCGCATCTCTGCCCCGCTTGAGATCCTTGGTCAGACGCGCGAGGCGGTTTTCCACCACCTGTAGATCATTCAACACGAGTTCGAGGTCGATGTTGGCCCAATCTCGCAATGGGTCCAGACTGCCCTCGACATGCATGACGGTGTCGTCGTCAAACAGCCGCAGGACATGGGCGAAGGCATCGACCGTCCGCAGGCTGCCGATGTAGCTCGGCTCGCGCAGCGCCTCTCGCGAGAGCCCGGGCATATCGGCGTATTCCACCGTGGCAGGCGTGACCTTGCGAGGCTCGAAGGTCTCGGCTAAGGCATCAAGCCGGGCGTCCGGCACCCTAGCGATCCCAAGCTGGACCTTGGTGGCTCCTACCCTGCTCTCTGCCGCAACGCCGGTAAGAATCTTGAACAGCGATGTCTTGCCGACTTGGGGCAAGCCGATGATGGCGGTCTTCATGCAGGTACGAGTCCCATCTTGGCACGCCCGCCGGGAGCGGCACCGTGCCGTCACTCTTCGAGACGGCCTTCACCGAGCACGGGCCGAGTTGAGCGGTCTATGGAGCGATGAAGCCGGTCAAGCGCGGATCGGCAGCCCTAGGCACACCAAAACTGCGCAGCCCGAGCCCCGTCGAACGCGGCTTGAATCGAAACGACCGGTATCCTGAGAATTCATGCCATCCTTCTCAGACTTCGCGGATCGGCAACGCTCGCGCTTTGAGGACGAGCTGTTCGATTTCGTTCGCATCCCCAGTATCAGCACCCTGCCTGAGCACAAGCCCGACATTGGTCGGGCCGCCGAATTCGCCAAGCAGCAACTCTGTCAAGCGGGCCTCGAATCGGTGGAATTGATCGAGGGCAGCGGGCATCCTCTGGTGTACGGCGAATGGCTTGGCGCCACTGGCAAGCCCACCATCCTGCTGTACGGCCACTACGACGTGCAGCCGGTCGACCCGTTGGATGAGTGGGACTCGCCCCCGTTCGAACCCACGGTGCGAAACGGCCAAGTGTATGCTCGCGGCGCCTCCGACGACAAAGGCCAGGTCTTGGCCAACATCAAGGCTCTGGAAGCTCTTCGTCAGGCTCACGGGGAGCTCCCGGTCAACGTGAAGTTCTTGATCGAGGGCGAAGAAGAAGTGGGCGGCGAAATGATTGCCAATTACGTCGCTTCCAACAAAGAACGGCTGGCCGCGGACGCGGCGCTAGTCTCCGACACGGCGATGTATGCGCCGGAAACCCCGACCATCTGCACCGGCCTGCGCGGCATGGTCTATACCGAGTGGCTCGCCAAGGGCGCCGAGAGCGACCTGCACTCGGGCCTCTTCGGCGGGGTCGCTCCAAACGCCGTCTTCGGACTCGTCGAGCTGCTGGCCAAGTGCAAGGACGCAAGCGGCCGCGTGCTGATTCCGGGCTTCTACGACCGGGTCCAAGAGCCCTCAGCGGCAGAGAAGGCCAGCTGGGACGGCATCCCGTTCGACGAAGACAGCTACAGGCGCACGGAGGTCGGCGCTTCGACGCTTACCGGCGAGCCTGGCTACAGCGTATTCGAGCGCGTCGGCGCAAGGCCTACGTTCGAGGTTCACGGCATTCCGGGAGGATTCATGGGACCGGGCGCCAAGACGGTGATCCCCGCGAGCGCAACGGCCAAGGTCAGCGCGAGGCTGGTCCCCGACCAGAATCCGGAAGAGATCCTGCGTCTCATGCAAGACTTCGCCGCCGCGAACGCCCCGGCTGGCATCGAGGTCAAGGTGCGCCTGATCCACACGGCCCCGGCCACGCTCGCGCCGACGGATCACCCGGCCATTACGACCGCTGCCCGAGCGCTGGGAGAGGTGTGGGGGAGCGAGACAGTATTCATCCGCTCCGGCGGGTCCATCCCCGTGGTGGGCGACTTCCAGGAGCACTTGGGCATACCGACTGCGCTGATGGGCTACGGACTGCCTGATGACGCGCTACACGCGCCCAACGAGAAGTTCAGCCTGCGGAATTTTCACATGGGCATCGCATCGACCGGCCGTTTCCTCGAGTTGCTCGGACAAGCCGAGGGCAGCTGAATCACGGGGCCTGTTGCGTCGCGATCGGCATTCGTGCGCGGACGGCTTCGAGACCCTCGTCCAATAGGGCTGAGAGCTGGCCGGCCCGATCCTGTTCCGAGGCTGCCAGATCGTTGGCTTCGCCGAGGTCGTCGGCAAGATTGTAGAGTTCGGTCTTGGCCGGATCGTAGAAGCGGATCAGTTTCCAGTCTCCCTTGCGCACCACTGAGTACGGATCGTGGCCCGGGCCGTGCCGGTAGTGCGGGAAGTGCCACAAGAGCGCCCGCTCAGGGAGTTTGCCGCCCCGCAGGGCCGGGCCCAGGTCAATGCCATCGATCTCCCGGTCGGCGGGTGGCCTGGTTCCGACAGCTGCGGCAATCGTGGGCAATAGATCAATGCTGGCAACCGGCTCCGGGGAGACCGCTCCGGCCTCGGTGACACCCGGCCAGCGCACGATCCATGGCGTTCGCAGCCCGCCTTCGTAGGCATATCCCTTACCGCTGCGCAACGGAGCGTTCTCGGTCGGGCGGCCCTGACGGTCAAGCCCGCCGTTGTCGCCTGTGAACACTATCAATGTGCGATCAGCGAGACCGGTTCGGTCGAGGGTCTCGAGCAACCTCCCCATGGCGTCATCCACGCTATGCACCATGGCCGCGTAGACAGCATCGTCCTGCCCTTGGCCATCCCGGCGACGCTCGTGTTGCTCAATCAAGTCCTCTTTGGCCTGAATCGGCGTATGCACCGCGTAGTGCGACAAATACAGCAGGAACGGCCGTTCCTTGTTGCGCTCGATGAACGCGACGGCCTCGTCTGCCTCGCGATCCGTCAGATACTCTCCAGGCTGCCGCGGCGCGAGCGTTGGGATGCCCATCGGCAACCGCGGTAGCTCCACGAACGGGTCGAAGTACGACGGCGGCTGTCCATAGTCCCATCCGCCATAGTTCTCGTCGAAGCCCTGGTCGACCGGCAAGTGGCCCCGTCCTCCCAAGTGCCACTTCCCGATGAATGCGCTGGCGTACCCGATCGGCTTGAGCAACTCAGCCAGCGTGATCTCGCTGTGTGGCAGCTGCAGCTCATTCACGGGCGTGAGCAATTCACGGTCGGCGCTACCCGTGCGGTGGTAGCCGAACCTGTCCCTGACGTTAGGCCACTGGCGCGCGGTGAGCTGGAACTCGGCGCGGATCCAATCAGTGATGCCGAGCCTGGCCGGCGACCGTCCGGTCATCAAGGCGGCCCGCGTCGGCGAACAGACCGCACACGAGGCGTAGCCATCGGTAAACCGCATGCCCGTTGCAGCCAAGCGGTCGATGTTCGGCGTGCGGTAGAAGTCAGAGCCCTGGCAGCCCAAGTCCATCCAGCCCAAGTCGTCTACCAGAACCACGATCACGTTGGGGGGAGGAGTGGCAGCCGGGAGCAAGCCAGTGAGGACTCCGGCCAAGATGGCGCATCGGGCGATCAACTGCATGACGGTTCAACTCGCGATCAGCGAAGCGAACCAGAGTCTACCAAGCTGACCGCGGCTCGGCGCAAGCGAATCCTCCGCGCCCGCAACAGAGCAAGGGGCATTCAGCGGGGAACCGGGCTACAGCCGGGCGTCTCTGAGATCACGTTCACCGCGTTGGCTTGCAGATCCTCGTACCTCGACACAGCTCCGCTCGGCCAAGTCACGGTCAGGCTTTCCGGTACCCGCCGCTGGCCAGTTCCGAAGAACCCTCGGGGGTCCCGAGCAGCCAAGTAACTTCCGCTACGCGTCACCGTCCGGCGATACGCTTGAGGAAGCTGTCGAATCTGCTCAAGAGGCCACCTCCTGCCATCTGGAGGGACTGCTGATGGACGGAGAATCCATACCCGCAAGGGAATCGCTCGAAACGCACGGAGCGAGTGAGCATTCCAAGGGTGGCATCTGGGCGCTCGTGAATGTCGATGCCTCCAAGCTGGAGTAAGACGAGGCGGATCAACATCACGGTCCAGCGCACGTTCTGGCAATCGTGGGCGAGGCGGCGGCGCGAAAGGGCGAAACCCGGTCCAGTTTGCTTGCTCGCGCAGCGGTCAGCTACGTAGAACGTCAGCCGACGGAACAATAGGATGATGGTGTTTCAGGTCAGAGACCCAGAGCAACCTGCCTTGTGTTTCGACATTTCGCCAAATCCTTTTTTGACAAATTAACTAAAAACCACTAAATTAACTAGTGTGATGTCGGCCGATCATCAAACTAACGGTCCCGTCAGGCTCAATCGCTTCGTGGAACGGCACCCTGTGTTTACGGTCGACGAGTTGGACCGCTATCTGCACGATCGCGGATCGCGCAACACGAACACACGCAACTCTCTGCTGGCCTATCACCGCAACCAGGGCCGCATCCTTCGAGTGCGTCGCGGCCTATATGCGACCGTGCCCTGGGGCATGGACGCGGCCTCCATGACGGTCGATCCGTACTTGGTGGCGGCCAAGATGACCGAGGACTCCGTGCTGGCGTATCACACGGCCTTGGAATTCCACGGCAGGGCCTACTCGGCCCATTGGCAGCTGGTATATGTCTCGGCGGGCAGGTCGCTCCCGCTCACGTTCCAGTCGCACGAGTTCCGGGGTGCGCTCACACCACTGCCGCTCTTGGCGAAGGGCGAGGCGATGTTCGGGGTCACCCGCCACGATCGCTCTGGCGTAGCACTACGGGTGACTAACCACGAGCGCACTCTGGTGGATGTGCTGGACCGGCCGGAGTTGTCCGGAGGCTGGGAGGAGATCTGGCGGTCACTGGAGTCCGTGGAGTTCTTTGACCTCGATCAGGTCATCGCCTACACCCGACTGCTGGGGAACGCGACTACCGCCGCCAAGGTGGGATTCTTCCTGGAGCAGCAGCGCAAGCCGTTGATGGTGGAAGAGGCACATCTCGAGGCGCTGCGCGAACTCTGTCCGCGCCGGCCACACTACCTGACACGCGGCCGACCCAAAGGCTGCCGCTGGGTCAAGCGCTGGAACCTCATGATCCCAGCCAAAATCCTAGATCGGTCCTGGGGGGAAATGCTGTGAGATTCTCCCTAGCGGAAATCCTCAGTATCGCCAGACCCGACGGGTTCGACGAGGGTACGGTAGACAAGGTTCTCCATCTAGCGCATCTTCTGAACGTCCTGAATTCACACCCGTCGCTGAGGGGGAAGTGGGTATTGAAGGGGGGCACCGCCTTGAACCTGTTCGTCCTCAGCCACCCGAGGTTGTCGGCAGACATCGACCTCAACTACATCGGTGCATGACAGCGGCGGGTCCGTGGACGCGCCCTGACACGGTGCTAGTATCATCTCCGGGCGGCGTGTGCGTGCGCTGCCCGCTGTGAGATGCCCTTCACGACCGCCCCAGACACCGAACTTTCCGGGCAGGCCACAGCCGTTGCCGAAGCGTCTCCGAAGCCGGACGAGATCGAATACCCGGAACGGAATTGGATCGCGCAGAGCATCGCGCACGGCGATGCCGTGTTGCAAGCGGCGGCAGCCTTGCGGAACCACTTCCGGGACCGCACCGACGTGCTGGTGGCGATGGAACTGGCGGTGTACTACCGGCGTGACGATAACAATCTCTGGCTGCAGCCGGACGTGCTCGTGGTGTTCGGGGTGAGCCCTGAGAACCGCAGTACGTACCGGATCTGGGAGGAAGGAAAGGCCCCGGATTTCGTGCTGGAGGTGGCGTCGCCGTCGACGGCGGAGAATGACGCCGAGCACAAGGCGCAGGAGTACTCCCGGATCGGGGTTCGGGAGTACTGGCGGCTGGACCCGGACGGGACCTTGATGGGGTCAGCGTTAGAGGGCTACGAGGCCAGCGGGGGGCAGTATGACCCGGTGCCGCCAGTGGCAAGCAGCGACGGGGAGCGGCGGTACTGGAGCCGGGTGCTGGGGCTGGAGTTACGCAGCCGGAGGCAGGCCCGGTCGACGGTGCTAGTATTGCGGGATCCGCGCACGGGGGAAGAGACCGACGGCGCGCCGGAAGAAGCGGAGCGGCGGAGGCGGATCGCGGAGCGTGATGCGCGGGCGGCAAAGCAGAACGCAATTGAGGCAAAGCAGGAGGCAATTGCGGCGAAGCAGCGGGCGAGCGCGGCAGAGGAGCGGGCGAGCGCAGCTGAGCAGGAGGCAATTGCGGCCAAGCAGGCGGCAAGCGCGGCAGACGAGCGAGTGCGTGCGCTGGAGGAGCAGCTCCGCGCCCTCACGGCCGATACCACTCCATCCGAGCGTGACCGCTAGCTGCCAGGCCTAGGCACTCGGCGATACGATCCGCCCGCCACGAAGCTGGGGATTGGCGCTGAATTGCGCGGCGGCTCATACTCTTGAACTCTTAAACATACCCGCAGTCCGCGGTCTCGCTATCAACGCTGCGCAGGCGCTTGAGTTAGGATTCGGGGTCTCAATGCTAGTTGGTCTGAGGTGCGCCACGCTAGATCTGCTGTTGGACCGACGGGAAATCCACGGGGCGCTCTTGACCGCCGACACCACCCTACAACAACGGATCCAGGCCCAGCCGCTTCTCAAATGGAAGGCCCTCAACGTACGCCGCCACAAGGGATTGTCCTGAGAGACACTGTCATCCCGGCACCGATCGCCGGCAAGATCCGGTGCGGCTCGTAGTAATAATCGCTTCCGAAGCTGCCGATCGAGGGAGCCCGTCTTCCCCAAAAGGCGCCGTGACGTAACCTTGATCGCCGACGTACTTGGCAGTACGGACAACGCCGTCAGGGAGCGTCAGGTAGACCAACTTGTTCTCCATGTCGATTTCGCGTGCCAGCTTCCACCGTTACGCAATGATTGGGAAAACAGATTAGCTTGGACGACGCACAGGTCCTAGGGACGCTCAAGATGCACAGGAATGGCCCCACGCGAACCACGTCTGGCCGACCTGTGCATACCCTGCGCGCAAACGAGCATGGTCTGCACTCATCAGAGGTCCAGATTGCAGCCGGGCGTCTCTTGGATCACGTTTACTTCATTGGCTCGCACGTCCTCGAATGTCGACACAGCTCCGCTCGGCCAAGTCACAGTAAGGCTTCCCGGCGCCTGCCGCGGGCCGGTTCCGAAGAACACTCGGGGGTCCCGAGCAGCCAAGTAACTACCGCTACGAGTCACTGTCCGGCGCTGCGCCCGGCCATCCTCGCCCTCTAGCACGACACTGGCACCGAGACCGTCCCGGTTGCTCGCGCAGCCTTCGAGTCGCACCCCGATCCAGTCGTTGCCTCCGCCAGACACGTTCCGCGCAACGTACGGCGCGCCGCCGAGGTTCGACACAACAAGGTCCGGCAAGCCGTTGTCGTCGAGGTCCCCGACTGCGGTGCCTCGACTGGCCCAAGCGGTCGCAAACAGCGGTCCCGCAGCATTGGACACATCCGCCAGCTTGCGCCCTTCCACGCTAAACAGCAGCGGCGGCTGCAGGTAGCTGATGTGCGGCTGGGACTGCTCGATGTTGTCCATCACATGTCCGTTGGCGAAGAAGATCTCGCGCCGTCCGTCCGCATCTGCATCAACGGCAGCGAGGCCCCAGCCCGCGAAAAGCTGCGTCGCGCTGCCAAGCCCTGAGCGCCCCGTCGAGTACTCGAACAAACCGCCGCCGGCATTAAAAAAGAGCGCATAGCGCTCCTGCGAGAGCGTCGTGATGAGCAAGTCTGCGCGGCCGTCGTCATCCAGATCCTCGAACAGGATGCCCATGCCGGCGAATTCCGCGCCGTGGTCGTCGAAGGCGGTGCCCGCCATGAGCGCCTCTTCGGAGAACTTGCCATTCCCAAGATTGCGGAACAAGAACTGCCGGTGCGAGTCATTCGCAATAGCGATGTCCGTCCAGCCATCTTGGTCGTAGTCGGCGAAGGCGAGCCCCAAGCCCTTGCCGGCATGGTCGGCAATACCCGAGGAAGCGCTGGCATCGCTGAAGGTGCCGTCCCCGTTGTTGCGGTAGAACACGTTCGATTCCGGCGGGAACAGATCCGGGTGGCAGTACGAGCGACCGTGGCTGGCTTCCATGCCGCAACGGTGGTCGACATCAAATCTCCACCGCATGTAGCGCAGGATCAGCAGGTCCAAATCCCCGTCGTTGTCGGCGTCGAAGAACCCCGCACTGGTGGCCCAGCCCCGAACGTCGATGCCCGCCTCCCGGCTGACTTCAACAAAGCGACGTCCGCCATCGTTACGGTAGAGCTGGGCCGCAGGCGAGTCCCGGGTGCCCAAACTCGTCACCAATAGGTCAGGGTCGCCATCGTTGTCGTAGTCGGCAACCGCCGCACCCATGCCATACCCTCGCCCCTGCAGTGCGTAGGCCTCGGTGACATCTTCAAAGCTCCAGTCGCCGCGGTTGATATAGAGGCGATTCCAATAGTTGGGATCGGACTTGTCCGGCTCCACACCTTCGGCGTGCGGGAACGAGAGGCCGGCACCATTGACGAAGAATACGTCTAGGTGCCCGTCAAGATCAGCGTCTAACAGGGCGACTCCGCCGCCCATGGTCTCCGGCAGATACTTGCGCGGTGTCTTCGACGGGGCGTGCACGAAATCGATGCCAGTGCGCGCGAGGACATCCTCGAATCGCTGCGCCACTGCCGTACATGTGGCTAGAGCCAGCAGGCAGGCCATGATCCGCACCGGCAGCATCGACACCCCACTATCATGGTGCCGCATGGACGCGAAGCTAGTGGTGCTGCTGGGCCTCGCGGCTGCGTCGGCGCTTAGCGGCTCCGTGCGGGGGCGCATCGTCACCGACGACGGCATGCCCCTGCCGGGGTCCGCGCAAGTGGCCTTGCGCTGCGGCGCAGCGGCACAGTCCGAGGTGGGCGTGGACCCAGAGGGCTGGTTCGAGTTCTCAAGTCTCTCCGATCTGCTAGACTGCTCGGCGACCGTCACCGCACGGGGCTACAGGACGGCCAGTGTTGAGTTGGCCGAGCTCCCGGTGGATCCGCTCATTCCTGGGGTTGTCCTGCACCGCTTGGGCAAGCACCACGGCGAGAGCATCAGCGTGTCGCACCTCGCCGCTCCAGCCGACGCGACGAGACACTTCCACGCGGCAGTGAGGGAACTGGAACGCGGATCAAGCGGAGAGATCAACAAGGCTCTCGCAGATCTTCAGAGCGCGACCGAAGCGTACCCCGGCTACGCACAGGCTTGGTTCGAAATTGGCAGGCTGCACCTAGCACTTGGCGATGCATCCAGTGCGCTACAGGCGTTTCAGCGGAGCGTGCAAGCCGACCCGTGGTTCGTGAGCCCCTACGAGCCTCTGATCCTACTCTTGGAGTCGACCGGCGACGCGGCGGGCGCGGCAACGGCTTGCACAAGATTGCGCCGGATCAACCCGGCCCTGCCCGCGGGCTGCAAGGGAGGCTAGCCACTTGAACGGACGAGTACGCTGGTTGGTCGGCCCGCTCGCCCTGGCTGCGGCTGCACTACAATTCGCTCCGAGCGCGCTTGGGGTTGAGAACGCAGTTTCGCTGCGCGCCGAGGAACTCGGCCTGCAGCCCGCTACCACCGAACGCCTGCGGGACGCCATCGCTGCCGAACAGTGGCCAACTGTGGAGGACATCCTCTTCAAGGCGGCCAGCAGCAGTCCAGAGCCCGCAACCCTGCTGCGCGCTCTCGGCATCGCGCACTACCAAGCGGGCCGCTACTTCTCGGCTGCCTCGGCCCTGAAGAGATCCGACGCGCTTGCGCCGCTGGAGCCCGAGGCGCGATTCCTACTGGCTGGTTCGTTTATTCGTTTAGAGCGACGACACTGGGCCCGAGCGGAACTGGATCGGCTGGTCGCGCAGCATGGGAACTCGGACCGCTACAGGCTAGCCCTAGCTCAGGTTCACTACGACCAAGGGCAGTTTTCTGCCGCGGTGTCGCAGCTTGATCGAATCCTCGAAAGCACACCCGAACTGGCGGCGGCGCACGATCTGCGCGGGCAGTGCCTAGAGGGGCTAGGCCGGCCTAGAGCCGCGATCACGGCATTCGAGCGGGCGATTTCGCTCAACCGCAGCGCAGCTGCGGTGTCTGCTTGGCCGCACTACCACCTAGGGAGCCTGTTACACGACCTCGGCGACCTAGAGGCAGCTGAGACGGCGCTCGCCGCTGCGTTGGCCGCGGACGGCGGCCATGCCCCTGCCCAACGGGAACTGGGCATCGTGTACGCGAAGGCGAACAAGCTCCGCCTTGCAGCGGAAGCGCTAGAGAGCGCCGCGAAGCTGTCGCCGCTCGATGCGAGCGTCCAGTACAGTCTGGTCTCGGTCTACCGACGCCTCGGCCGAGAGGGTGACGCCGGGGCAGCTATGGATCGATTTCGGGAGCTCGCCGAGTAACGCTGCGCCGCATCGAGACGGCGGACGCTTGAGGGGCGGGTTTCGGCTGCCAGCCGAAGTTCTGTCTGCCACGGCAAGGACCCGTTCGCCTTCGAACCCGACCTTGGCTCACGCGGCACCTGTCCCAAGCTAGCGGAGGATCTGGGGGTGAAACCGACAGATCACTCTGGGGGATTGAGTCACGACCGGCCCGGACAGCATGTTCCCAGCCGAGAAACGTAAGCGCTAAAAGGGTTCAAGGGCGCTTGTATGCGGCACGAAAGCGTCGCACCCGCGGCCGCTCGTCATCGAGGTAGTCCTCGAACGAGACTCTCTCAAGACCCGAGCGAGTCGCCACCTCAAGTTCGGTGCAGGTCAACGGCCACGGCATCTCGCCAGGGTCGTCGGCTTCGTCCCTTGCTCTCGCGATCATTAGCAGGATCCCGTCCGACGAAACGAACGATGCCAATTCGCTCACCGCCTTCGGTCGCAGCCCGCGAGGGAGCACCTGCAGCGTGTAAGCTTCGTGGACCAAGTCATACCTCAGCGTCCAGTCTGCGGGCGGCTGGAACAGGTCTGCAGCCACGTACTCGACCGCCGATTCCGGGAAGCGTTTGGCCGCCATCGCTATGGCTGAGGCCGAAACATCGAATGCGGTCACCCGGAAGCCCCGCCGGCGCAGTTCCTCGGCATCGTCGCCCAGCCCGCAGCCCACGACCAGAGCGCTCTTCCCCCTGCCGTCGACGTGTTCCCGGTCGAGCCAGGCGACGAGGTTGGGATTCGCCTCCAAATCGGCCCACGGAACGACTGAGGGACCGGAAGATTCCACTTGGGCGTACAACGCCTCAAACCATGCCAGGGGCTCCCCTCTGCCGATGGCCGCTTGCGAGAGTTCCCTTGCCAATCGACGTCCCACTGTTCCGTACCGACTCGATGGGGGAGCGACCCCTTGGGCGCTACCGCGACCGTTCCACTCGATTATCTCAATCGTTATGGTCTCGGAATTGCACTTGAGCGGCCCCCGCTGCTGGGCTGGGTCAGCAGCCAACCTCGTGTGGTCGGCCTCGACGGCTAGCGGCTGCGGTCAAATGTGGCAGTCGGCCAAACCGGCAAAACCGGGCGGTTTGGCGCAAGTTGTTCACAGTCACGAACCGCCGTGCGGAGTCGGCCCGCATGGTTGTCAGCCAAGCGCAGTTGACCGTGGCGTCAGATGGCGGTACTCTTAGTTGCGAGCCGAGACGCGCTTGCGAGGGGTCGCGAACGCGGGCTCGGCTGGGTAATCAGGGGAGTTATTCATGCGATTGGTAATCCGCCTGCTGACAGCAGGCACGCTGATGGCCGCGCTGGCCTTGGGCCAGACCAGCGGCACGATCCAAGGGACTGTCACGGACGATTCCGGTGCCGTCATTCCAGGCGCACAAGTCTTGGTCTCAAGTCTTGATACCGGCGCGGAAAGTTCCGTTTCGACGAACGAGGTCGGGTTCTTCACGATTCCCGGCCTGAACCAAGGGCTGTACTCAGTCTCGTGCGCGTCGGATGGGTTCTCGACCAAGGAGTTCCCGGAGGTCCGACTCGAAGTACAGCAGACGATGCGCATCGATTGTGCGCTGACGGTCGGCTCCGTCACCGAGACCGTGGAGGTCAATGCGGCAGCCATTCTGATCCAGTCCGAAAAGACCGAGGTCGGCCAGGTCATCGACTCCAAGCGCATTCTTGAAATGCCGCTCAACGGGCGCAACTACCTCGAGCTGGCGAAGTTCTCCGTCGGCGTGCTGCCGTCCCGCGAAATGGGCAAGGGCACGCGCCACGACGGCGTGCGCGGCGGCGAGGGCGGCATCTTGGCGGTCGGCATGCACGCTGCCCAAACCAACGTGCTGCTCGACGGCGCCGACAACTCGTCCCGCAACTCCGGCGGCGCGCTGGGCTTCCAAGCCCAGGCCACAAAGCCGTCGGTAGACGCGGTCGGCGAATTCAAGGTCGTCACCAACAACATGTCCGCCGAGTACGGCTACCGCATGGGCGCCAAGGTCCTCGTGAGCACCAAGTCCGGCACGAACGAGTTTCACGGCTCGGTCTACGAGTTTATTCGCAACGACAAGCTGGATGGGACCAACTTCTTCGCCAACCGAGTCGGCGCGGCCAAGCCGACGCTGCGACGCAACCAGTACGGCTTCACTGCCGGAGGCCCGATCGTACGGAACACGCTGTTCGGCTTCTTCAGCTTCCAAGGCACCAAGGACCGCGCCGGCCAGAGCTTCACCGCTTCGGTCCCGAGCGCGGCTGCGCTCGGCGGCGACTTCTCCCAGCAGCCCCACCCGGATCGCGACATCTTTGATCCGCTGACGCTAGACGGCAACAATGTCCGCAGCCGGTTCCCGAACAACATGATTCCTGCAGATCGCTTCGACCCCGTTGCGACAGCGCTCTTTGGAAACTACCCGGCACCCAACATCTCGGGCCGCGAGAACCTGCGTAACAACCACTTCTTCTCGCCCGCAGACACGATCGATCACAACCAGTACGACATGCGCTTCGACTACAACATCAACAACAACAATCGCTGGTTTGCGCGGTATTCGATCCGCGACGAGTTCGTGCTGCAGAACGGCAGCCTGCCGCTTCCCGCCAACGGCGGCAACGGCCAGACGATCGACCTGCCCGGGCAAAACTGGGCTTCCGCTCTCAATACAACGATCAGCCCGACAATGTTCAACGAGCTGCGCTTCGGCTATACATTCTTCCCGACTCGCTTTGACATCCCGTTCACCGAACAGCTTAACCCGACGTTCGGCGTATTGGGCGCTCCCGGCGATTCCATCGACGACGGGCTGAACCACGGCTACGCGCTCTCGACTGTGAGCGGCTTCCAGTCGGTTGGCCCGCGCGCCTTCTGGCCGAATGTGAACAAGATGGACAACCTCCAGATTTCTGACAACTTCACGTTGGTCAAGGGCAGCCACACGATCAAGTTTGGCGCCGAGTACCGCCGGACGCAGATACCGCGCTCGCCGTCGCGTTTCCGCCGAGGCCGGTTCCAATACACGGGTGACTACACAGCCGAAATGCCGCTGGTTGCCGCCAGCCGCGGAGCGACGGGCAATGCCCTTGCGGATGGCCTGCTGGGCTGGAACAGGAATGGACGTTGGGGCTGGCCCAACGGCGAAGAGCAGGTCATTCCTTACTGGGGCGCCTTCATCCAAGACGACTGGAAGATTACCTCGCGGCTCACGCTGAATCTCGGCCTGCGCTACGAGCTGTTCATGACCCCGACCTTCCCGGACCCGCAGACCCATTCGCTGAACAGCACGGTCGTGCGCTTCATCGGCGAGACCAACGGGCGTGCGATCGATCCCGGCGAACGCCTGTCCGTGGGCGCTGGCGGCTGGGGCGAAGCAGAATACCTGCCGCACTTCCAAACGCCGTCGAGCGGCTCCGACTGCGCTTGCGAAAACGACATGAACAATTTCGCGCCGCGCGTCGGCCTCGCCTATCGCGTGAACGACGCGACCGTCGTCCGCGTCGGTATCGGCATGTTCTATGGCGAACATGACAACACGGGCGGCGAGGCAGCCCGCTTCAACACCGGGGCCCCGCAGTCCAACGAGTTCGACAACAACCAGCCGCGCACGCACAGCACGTTCTTTACCCGGGAAGGCTTCCCTCCGTCGACCCGAGCAGGCCTTCCGCGGGCCGGATTGAACGTCAACGAGAAGAAGGATGGCGTGTGGCCGAGCTTCTACGCAGCCCAGTGGTTCTTTGACATCCAGCGCGAGCTGCCCGGCGATACGCTGCTGACTATCGGCTACAACGGTTCCTCCACGTCGCAGATTCACGGCGCGATCCAGATCAACCGACCAATGACCCCTCACCCGACGGCGCGCTGGCAGAGCCGCAAGATTCGGCCCTTCTTCAACAACGTGTCTTTGCGCGGAGTGAACTTCCTGAACCAGAACTACAACTCGCTCACGGTCAAGGGCGAGAAGCGGTTCACCGGGGGCTTCACTTTCCTGAGTTCGTTCACGTGGGCCCACAACATTGACGTGGTCAACGAGAACCTGACCACGGGCACGACCTCACAGCAACGATTCACGTACAACCAAGGCCTCGAGCGCGGCAACGCGTCGCTGGATCGCCGCCTGGCTTGGGTGACCAGCTTCGTCTACGAGCTGCCTTTCGGCCCCGGCAAGAAGGCGCTCACGAGCGGCCCCGGGGCATGGATCCTGGGCGGTTGGCAGGTCGGCGGCATCCTCAACTTGCTGGGCGGCACTCCGGACAGTCATTCGTTCAACCAAGACACCACCAACGTGGGCGGCGCAACCCGTGGCAACCTGATCGGCGAACTCAACCTCCCCAAGTCACAGAGGACCATCGACCGCTGGTTCAACACCGACGCGGTCGGTCCGGGCGGCGACGGAGTGATCGACGATGCCGGACGGAACCTGATTTGGGGCCCCGGAACACGGGCGCTGGACTTCTCGCTGTCGCGCAGGTTCAACCTGCCGTGGGAGGGCGACTACCTGCAGTTCCGCTTCGAGTCGTTCAACTTCACCAATACCCCGGTGTTCGGGCGCCCGAACACGCAGATCGGCAGGCCGGCGGCTGGGCGGATCGTAACGGCCTCGGAGCCGCGTCGCATCCAGTTCGGCCTGAAATGGATCTTCTAGGCTAGGGACCATCAAGACTTAACCGGCGGGCACCCGTTCGGGTGCCCGCCTTCTTTCTTGCTTGCAGCCGCGGCTTGGGTCGGCGGAGCCGCGCAAGAGCGGGCCGACGAACTGAGTAGGCTATGATTGCGACAAGATCGGGCTCCGGAACTGTCAGCCCACGGATCGAAGGGGAGTTCTCACATCAATGCGTGGCGATCCACAAGTCCTAACGGTCCTGCGCCAGTTGCTGAAGTATGAATTGACGGCGATCAACCAGTCGTTCCTCCACGCCCGCATGTGCTTGGACTGGGGCTACGACAGCCTGGCCAAGAGGATTCGCAAGGACTCGATTGCGAACATGGTCTTCGCCGAGCAGTTGATCGACAGGATTCTGTTTCTTGAGGGTATGCCGAACCTGCGCGACACCTACTCGGTCAAGGTCGGCTCAGATGTAAGTGAGATCCACGGCCACGACCGGAAGCTCGCCAAGAAGACCGCCGATTGCGCGAACGCAGGCGTCAGCACCTGCACTGAATGCGGGGACGATGCCTCTCGCGAGTTGATAGAAAGCATCCTGACCCAAGAAGAAGACCGCATCGACTGGCTTGAGTCGCAATTAAAGATCATCAAAGACACCGGCCTCGGCCTGTACCTAGCGCAGCAGATTCGCAACGACTGATTTCGCGCTCTCTCAGGCAGCCTAGCCTGAACTTCATACCGAAAACGCAAGCTAATTCGTTCTTTCAGAATCAGTTACGCGAAATCAACTTGCCAATTTACTGGAAACAATCTTCTCCGGGTCCACGTCCAGCAGAGCGAAGGCCTTGGCTTGCAAGGCCGTCGGCCGGGCTACCAAGGGGAACTCGTGCTGATCGTCTTGGGCCAGCGTGACGTCGTTCAGTGTCAGCGTTCCCAAGTGCTGCAACAGGGTTCGCAGGCTCTGCACCGGCAGCCCCTCAGCGGTCCGCTTGCTGGCGGCCTTGGCCTCGGCCGCGGGCGAGACTTGCGCCGGCTCCACCGGCGAGTCGCGCTGCGCCAGGGCCGCAGCCCGCTCGCTGTCCTCGAACAACAGCGGCGCCAGCCGCCGCCGCAAATGCCATTCCAAGTAGTAGGCCAGCATG
>JAJEHF010000221.1 GCA_022823865.1 Bryobacterales bacterium | reverse complement strand
GTGGCGGGCTGATGATCCGGCGGCTGGTGGGCATGCAATGGCCGCCTGCGGAACTTCGGGACTGCGGGCTCGCGGGAGAGGTGTGCCTACCGCGCGACAATGTTTCTCAGTAAAGCACCCGCTATCGAGGGTGTGAGCTTCTTCTCTATTGCTGCCCTAAACACCCATGGCCGCGTGCAGCCACCCCGTATGCATGAAACGGGCGAGGGTTGCCGGCGGCGTAGGGGCCACCGCAGTTGCTAGGTTTGCAGGTAGCGGAGGTGGGTGCAAGATCGGATCTCTAAGTGGTGGAAAGGGCCGCGCTGCCCGCACGGGCCGTGGCCCCCGACCTCGTCATCTAAACTGACGCCGCTGCGCCCCTTCGAGCCCCGTACCGTACCAGGCCGCGGCCTAGGACGCACAGTAAATCGAGCCCCGGCTCGCTCGCGAGCCGAGGGATTTCCCCGGGCCAGCATCACCCGCCTCCGCTGTACAGGAGGATACAGCATGAGCACCCCAGCAGGCGACCGCCTGCAGCCCGACGAGATGCATGTCGTGCATCCACGCGCAGCCGGACTCGATGTCCACAAGATGCAGATCACCGCCTCGGTGCGGCTGTGCCAGCCCGGCGGCGGCGTGCAGTGCGCCACGCGCCAGTTCAGCGCCTTGCCCGACGGGCTGGGCGAGCTGGCCAAGTGGCTGCACAGCCATCGCGTCACGGCCGCGGCCATGGAGGCCACCGGCATTTTCTGGCAGGCCCCGTGGGAGGCGCTGGAGGCCGCCGGCATCGCGCCGCAGCTATTCCACACGCAATTCGTCAAGCAGGTGAAAGGACGCAAGAGCAACGTGGCCGACAGCGTCTGGCTGGCGCGCATTTGCCAGTTCGGCCTGTGTCGGCCCAGCTACGTGCCGCCGCGCCAGTTGCGCCAGTTGCGCCAGCTGAGCCGCTACCGCCGCAAGCTGGTGGGCGAGCGCAGCCGGGCGCGCAACCGCATCCACAAGACGCTGGACCACGACGGGCTGCGGCTGGGCGGAGCGCTGAGCGACATCTTCGGGCGCAATGGCAGCAAGATCCTGGCGGGGCTGGCCGCGGGCCGCTCGCCGGACGAGATCCTGGCCACGCTCAGCGGGCACGTGCGCCACAAGCGCGCGTTGCTCGAGCAAGTGCTGGCAGCGCAGCTGGATGCGCACGCGGTGTGGAAGCTGGGCGACCTGCTGCGCGCGCACGCGGCGGCCAGCGCGAGCATTGCGGAGTTGGACGCCCGCATGGCAGAGGGCCTGGCCGAGCTGGAGGAACAGGTGCGTTTGCTGGAGACGGTGCCGGGCATTGACCGCGGCAGCGCCTGCGCGATCCTGGTCGAGTTGGGACCTGACCTGTCGGCGTTCGACAAGACGGCCAACGTGGCCGCCTGGGCCGGGCTGGCGCCGGGCAACAACGAGAGTGCCGGCAAGCGGCGCTCGGGGCGCTTGCGGCGCGGCAATGCCACGCTGCGGGCCACGCTGGCCGAGTGCGCGCACGGCGCCGTGCGCAGCAAGGGCTCGCAGTTCCACGGCCACCACAACGCGCTCAAGGCGCATATGCCGTACAAGCGCGCCATCTTGGCGACGGCGCACAAGCTGCTGCGCACGATCGTGGCGATGTTGCGCGACCAGCGTCCCTACATCGATCCGGGCATCGACTACGACAAGCTGGTGGTAGACCGCAACGCGGCCCGCTGGCTGCGCAAGCTCGAAGAGCACGGCTATATCGAGCGCGCCCGTTCCGGCGGCCCGCAGCCGGCGGCCGCCTGAGTTCGATCCCATCCTAGGCCCACCGCCGACGCTGGCGCGGCACCGCTCCGGACACAGATCGGGGCTACCGTGGCGGGCTGCTGATCCGGCGGCTGGTGGGCACGCAACGGCTGACCGCGGAACTTCAGGACCGCGGGGTGGGGGAGATCTGCGCCTCCCCTAGGACGACGTTTCTCAGTAAACGCCCATGGGGCCGCATCCAGCCACCCCGCTAGCATGAAACGGGGGAGGCGCTGCAAGCCGCGAGTCTGCCAGCCCGCAGTGGCATCGCTACTAGCGGAGGCGCGCACACTATTGGATTTCACAGTGGCCGAGGTGTTCCCCTCCCCCTGCTACCCCGTCCCAAAGTAGGGCTACGATCTACTCATTCCCACTTCCCCCCTTCTCGGCCTGCTTCAGGCTCATCTGTGGATTGGAAACGACTCTCGAATCCGATCAGATGGTGACACAACTAGAGATTCATGGCGCGGGAACAACTGTTCGCATTCGACGTTGCCCTGCTCGTTGCCATTGCGAGTCCAAGCCCTGCCTAGCTGGTGGCGATCCATACCTCTGTAAGGAGGAGACGAGCCACCGGAGTCGCTGTCGGGGTCGGTCTCGGCCTGATAGCTGCTATTTGGACGATGATGGGTCTTCTCGGTCGTGCGCTGGTCTTCGAATTGCTTCCGATGGCGTAAATCGGCTCGGAGCTTTTAGGGGCAGCCTATCTTCAGTAGCCTGCCAATAGTCTCCGCAGGGGCAATGCCCGTGGGGATTCGCGGTTGCCAAGGGTGTTGCAGATGGAATCCGAAAGCCTTCGCCGCCGGGACTTCCGACACCTCGCCCAATTGGACACGGCAAGCATCTGGCAAACACTCGGCACGAGACTTGAAACATGTTGAGTTCAGCCAGTCTGCAGTATTGAACACGCGTCGGTGCACTGAATACTGGAATCAGGCCCTCTACTCGCTTCCCGCCAAGTACGGTGCTCTGGCTTGAACCATTGGCGATCTCACGCGTTGAGACTCACCTCTAATCTGGACCTCTACACCATCTTCAAGACAGTCGCGTTGGATATACGCAACATCGCCGTCTTGTATGATCGGCACGAATTCAGACAGGTCCGGAGCAAAGAGACCTCGATTTCGTTGTGGGGCAATCGGGAGCTCTTCGTTCTCCTCCGCCACGCGAATGACCTCGTGCGGATCGGTCCGAGGATGGACGATCAACTCACAAGGTGTTTTCACGCGCGCCCGTACTTTCTGGCTGTTCTCCTGGATACGTCCTGGCATCCCGATGTCGCGAAGGGCAAGTACCGAATCGACAGCAAAGTCATAGCAGAAACGCGCTTCTTCGCGAGAGGGCGTATTTCTTGATTCCTGCCTGTACTGTCTAACCGTACCGTCTTCCCCAACAGACGCTCCGGGGGTGAGCGCTTCGAACCTGTCGTACGCGACGACGTCGATCCCGTGCGAAACAAGATCCAAGCGAAATCGGATTGGTTCGACATAGTCCAGAATCCAATCAGCGATGGCGCCAACATCGGAGGAACCAGAGTCGATGTAGTATGACGGATCGACTCGCTCACCTCTACGGGTGTCCCTGTGATGTAAGTAGATTGCCATCGCGGTAGCCGAGTGCGCCACGGACTCGGCGTAGTGTTCAGAGTGGAGCGCTACTCTTGCCTTCTCCAGCCAGTTTTGCGTCCGGCGGTGCCCAATTGCGTTGACCAGCGACAATGTGGCGAAGTCAACCCGAAGTTCTTGTTTGCAGACCTCCGACAAGAACGCCTCAACATTGGAGAGAAACGCTTCCGCTTCGGTCGCACTTACGTCAAGGCCCTCATGCTTGAACCCAACGCGAGCGGTATTCAATCTCTTCATCGCGGCCGAATGCTCGCCTACGCAGTCAATACGGTTGCGTACGTTGTCGAACAGTTGCGGGAAGTTCTCTCGCCGGGGGAGTGCAATCTGGAACCGTTCGGTCAGGACGCGGAGCAGAACCTCTACGGAATCGTGGAGTAACGACGTTGCTAGACCCCGCGAATAGGGCTCCGACTGCTGGAGGACACGCCGTGCTTGCCTAAAAAGGTATTTCGAAAGGGTTAACCGACGATATAGATTGTCCGACAGCAACTTCCCAAGGTTACACCACTAGAGCAGGGCGTCGAGAGGTAGTCGCGGTATGAAGATGCTCACCGCGACCGTCCGATCACCTAAAATCACTGCCATCGCGACATTGTGCTGCAAGGCGTTTGCGGTGGCGTGTAGATCATTGATTGATCATAAATTGCTTGATTGGCTTCCACAATGCTAGGATCCAGCGACCGAACAATGCCAAAGCTCCACTGTCACGGTGGCAAGAGCGACCCTCCGTCCCCTGCTGTCATCGTGACGCCGCCGCCCAGCGATCACAGTGCGTATCGTCATCTCATCCGATCGGCCGAAATCGCGGCCCTCTGAGGCTTTTGTAATATTCCTCGGCCTCGGCGAGGATTTCAAGAACGGGTAGGAGCAGCTCTTGGCAATGCGAAATATGGACGCTTTTGACACCGGATCTCGAATTTTGCAAGAGGCTCGATCAACAGTGGTCGTAAATTGGCCAGCCGCACTGCTGAGGGAATGGTCCTAGAAACTGCGTCATTGATCAGGGTTGACGTTGACGAAGGTCGCCCAAGAATGGCAGGCTGACAATCGCAATTGCTTCTCTCCGATCTGATCTTCCTATTTTGCAATCGGTGACTATTCTGTCGGAATCCGCGAATGGTGTGAGGCTCTCAGAAGTGCACGCCCTAGAAAGAATTGCGAT
Source organism: Bryobacterales bacterium (assembly GCA_022823865.1). Classification (GTDB taxonomy): domain Bacteria; phylum Acidobacteriota; class Terriglobia; order Bryobacterales; family UBA6623; genus VXMF01. Next base: position 17,225 of record JAJEHF010000221.1, on the reverse strand, counting down.
CGAAGCCCGCCAAGCATGCCTGAGACCCGTGCGATGTTAAAGGATCCGCTGCTTGGTCGTTAGCCCACGAGATCTGTTCCATCACGTCGGCTTTCGCCTAATTGCCCCGCTCCTCGACTCGTTCGCACGAGGCAAGTTCGCCATCTGGCAACCGAAAGGCTCGAGGAGGCTCAAGAGCGGCAACCCACTGTGTGATGGCGTCCAGAGGATTACCTTTTCGGAGGAACCAAACAAATAGGCCGTACCGTGTTCCTACCTTCGCAATACAGGATGAACCGCCGCTTCGGCTCTCGTAGGGGCTTTTCTCCTCCGGAGGCTCGGGACCGAGCGGCGGTCGGCCTTAGCCCGACTTGGCATGGGGTGATTCCAGATCTTGGAAGGGAACCGCGCCGCACCGGCCTTGCAGATAACCCAATTCAGAATCGTCACCCCGGCGGGTCTTGAAGTCAGTCAGTGGATAGATCTACGTCGCTTCTTCGGCGTCTTTCTGCGTGAACCAGAGCTGGTCTCGCCGCGGGCTGGACGACTTCATCAGGTTGGTGTCGCGGGTCGTTGCCAGAAGCTGCGCGCCCTCGGGATTCGACCGTGCGAGCAGAACAGTCTCAGCACCTCCTCGCCGGGCTAGCACCCGAACGGGCCGCATCGCTCTCTTGGATCTCGTCACGCAAGGATCTCGTCGTGACGCTCGCACGGTGAACTGGACCCGTCCGAGCTTGGGCCGTTGTCACTTCGAGGGGAATCGGGTCGCGACGTACTTCTCGACGTCGGCCCCGTTCAGGCGGACCGTGCCTGGACCGCTGCGAACGTAGAAGTCGCCTGCCTGCGTCTTCTCGAGACCCTTCCACTGGAGGTACACTGGCTCGGGGCTCCGCTGGCAGATTACAAGGCAGACCGTCTTGCCCTCCACTGTCTGGGTCCTGGGGTCGATACGGGTGCTGGCCCGGTCACCCAGGCCATTGCGCACGACCTGGGACAGGTGGAGCATGAACTTGTCCTCGGTCTCCAGTTGGTCGTGCTCTATGCCAATTACCTTGTGGTCATCGCCCACTCCGATCAGGAGGTCCCCGCCCTCGGTATTGAGGAACGCGGCGATGGTCTTGAGCGCCGCGTGGGTCACGTTCCTGTCGTCCTTGCGGTCCTCTTTCAGATTCCAGCGCAGGCTCGACTTGAATTCGAGCGTCTTCGATTCCTGTAGCTTGAGCAGTTCCTCCACGCGGCGGTGCCGCCGGATGTACTCGTCGAACAGGTGGTCCTTGAGCGCCTGGCCGAAGTTGGTGTCGTCGGTAATGCGCTTGTACAGATCGAAGTTCGTCTCGACGATCTCCTGGATCTTGTCCTCGACCTTGGGGTCGAAGGTCAGCCGTACGTTTTCACGCGAATTCACCCGGGCGCTGGCGTCAAGGCCGGCATCCTTATCGAGTGCAGATTGGATTTGCTGAAGCGTAAGCCGATGCTCGGGCCCGAGATCGAGGCCGAACCGGTCGTTCAGTGCTGCGATGATCAGGGACAGTGCCTCCATCTCGGGCTCGAGGAGGACTCCGCGAGGTTTGCTCCCGGCCGGCTCGAGCGGCGATGCCTGCCGGTCCAGCACGATTCGGCCGCGGCTCGTCCGCTGTATGCGGAACGACTCCATGTCGATGTTCTGCTGGACCTCGCGAGGCAATTCCTCCTGGCCGGCCGGAAGCAGGCGCCGGAGGTGCCGCGCGAAGACATAGAGTTTTTCGAGGTCGGTATCGGCGAATTTCAGTAATTGGGAGAGGAACGAGTACAGCCGGACATAGTCCGTGAGCTGGCCGCGGAAGTCGCGGCCCTCGTCAGGAGGCAGATCGGCAAACCGCTGGCGGGGCGGTTCCAGTGCCGCGAAGAGCGTGTCCTGTGTTGCATTGCGCTTGAAGTAAACGCGCGCAAAGGCCTCCACATCGTCCGGCATGAAGACGCCGAAGCTAGACATTCTGCCCTGAACTTCGTAAAGGAGGTTGGGGTCGGTTTCCTCCGATAGCAGGGTGGTCTCGTAGTACGGCTCGAAGGACTTCTTGATCTCGTCGGCCGCATTGGCAAAGTCGAGCACCAAGGTGCCTCGCTTGTCCCGATGCGTACGGTTCAGGCGGGACAGCGTTTGGACGGCGTTCACGCCGCCCAGCTTCTTGTCCACATACATCGTGTGGAGCAGCGGCTGGTCGAAACCGGTCTGGAACTTGTTTGCGACCACTAGGAATCGGTACTCAGGCTTCTCGAATTCAGTCGCCGTCTGCCGGTCGCTGATGACGCGGTTCTGGTCGGTCGAGTTCATGCCCGACTCCGTGTACGACTCCCCACCGTCCTTAACCGTTCCCGAGAAGGCAACGAGCGCTTTCCAAGGATGGCCCTCCTCCTTCAGGTATAGGTCGAGGGCTAGCTTGGATCGCACCGCGTGCAGGCGCGAGCGGGTCACGACCATTGCCTTGGCTCGCCCTCCAATCTCGCCCGCAACTTGCGTGGCGAAGTGGTCAACGCAAATGGCGATCTTCTCGCGGATGGCATGCGGGTGCAGCTCGACGAAGGACTTCAGCAGGTACTCCGCCTTATTCTTGTCGTATCGCGGGTCGTCCTCGATCCTCTTCAGTAACCGCCAGTAAGCGTTGTAGGTCGAATAGCTGGCGAGCACGTCGAGGATGAACCCTTCCTCAACCGCCTGCCGCATGCTGTAGAGGTGAAAGGGCTCGAACTTCCCGTCCGCCCGCTTCCGGCCGAATAGCTCGAGTGTCTTGGGCTTCGGGGTTGCCGTGAAGGCGAATGTCGAGAGGTTCGGCAGCCGACCACGACTGCGAATCTCCTCAAGGACCCGGTTCTCGAGCTCGTCATCTGCGGTCTCGGACCCCACTTCGTCCTTTTCGGCTTCCTCCAAGCTTCCCACCGCGAGCACTTCCTTGAGGCTCTTCGTACTCTCGCCGGACTGCGACGAGTGCGCTTCGTCCGCGATCACGGCGAAGCGCTTGCCGGGGAGCTGGCCGATCTGCTCCGAGATGACAGGGAACTTCTGCAGTGTGGTGACGATGATCGTGCGGCCCGCCTCGAGGGCTTCGCGGAGCTGGCGCGAGGTCTGGTCAATGTTCTCCACGACGCCGAGGGTCTGCTCGAACTGCCGGATGGTTTGCTGGAGCTGGCGATCGAGCACGCGACGGTCGGTTACGACGACAACCGAGTCGAAGACACGGCGGTCATCGTCATCGTGCAGGACCGAGAGCTGGTGGGCGAGCCAGGCAATCGTGAAGCTCTTGCCACTCCCGGCCGAGTGCTGGACCAAGTAGCGCTGACCGGCACCGTGGAGTCGAGCGTGGCCGACAAGCTGTCGCACGCAGTCGAGCTGTTGGTAGCGCGGGAATATCAGGAAGCGCTTGCCGTTCTTGCGGCCCTTGTCGTCCTCCTCCTCGACCTCGTGAATGAACTGGCGAACGAGGTCCAGCACGCTGTCGCGGGCCCAGGTCCGCTCCCAGAGGTAAGCGGTCGGGAAGCCTGCCTTGGTAGGCGGGACGGGCGGATTGCCGGCCCCACCGAAGCGGCCACGATTAAACGGCAGGAATCGCGTCTTGGGACCGGCGAGCAGCGTCGTAACGAACACCAGTTCGGGGTCTACGGCGAAGTGGGCGAGGCAGCGGCCGTAGGCGAAGAGCGGCTCTCGTGGATCGCGGTCGTTCCGGTACTGCCGGATGGCGTCCTCAACGTCCTGCCCGGTCAGGGGGTTCTTGAGTTCGGACGTGAAGATCGGGAGGCCGTTCAGGAAGATGGCGAGGTCCAGACTCTGACCGCTCTTCTCGCTGAAGCGGAGCTGGCGCACGACAGAAAAGAGGTTGGCAGCGTGCAGGCGCTGCAGCTCCTCGTTCAGCCCGCTCGCCGGCCGGAAGTAGGCGAGCCGGAACTTGCAGCCCGAGTCCTTGACGCCGTTGCGCAGCACGTCGAGCACTCCCCGCCGGGCGATCTCCCGCGAAAGCCGCCCGAGGAAGCTCGTCTTCACCTCCGCCCCATGGTGCTGCTTGAGCTTCTGCCATTCTTTCGGCTGGGTAGCAAGGAGGAAGTCGAGGACGTCGTCCGGGATCAGGCAGAGCCGGCGATCGTAGTCCTCCGACCGCCGCTTGAGGTAGCCGCCCGCGAGGTCCGAACCGTTGGCCGACGATTCTCCCGCTGGCATTGAATCGTCCGAACACGCATTGGATGCCTGCCGCAGAAGCGCGCTCTCGATCGCCTGCTCGAACGCGCGCTCGGAGATCTCGGGAGTCACGCGTGTATCGCCCCGCCGAACAAGAGCCATGTGGGGGATTTCATAGCCAACTGCCGCAGCATGTCACAGCTCGATGTCATAGCATGTCACAGCTCTGCACCGGATCCCGCGATGCCTTCAGCCAGCCGGTTACACCACGGCCGTCCAGTCGGTGCGGCACCGGCCCGGGACAGCGGCCCGTTTCTCCAAAAGAAACTCCAGCTTACTCTGGAGCGTTCGGTGGTTCTTTCCGGCGCAGATTCTCTCGTAGTCCTGAATCGTGAGGTGCTCATGGCCGACCAAGTGGCCGAGCGCGGCTGCTTGCCGGTCGGAAAAGGCGTGCTGCCGCACCACGATGTCCCCGAGGATCGCACGCTGTCATCGAACGTTGACCTCATCGAGCTGGGGGGCGAGCCCTTCCGTGAAGAACTCGAGCCGACCCGTGGGGTCCATGCCGTGCTCGCAGACCCCTTGGAGCGCAGGATAGCAGGCGGCCAAGTCCCGGTCGTATTTCTCGCTGACGGAGATTAGACGCTTGGAGTCATACCCGGCCTTGTAGCGGCACTGTGTCGAGAACAGGCGCGAGGTCCGGCCGTTGCCGTCCAGAACGGGGTGGATATGGACCAGTTGGAACTGGGCGATTCAGCTGGCCAGGACCGAGTGAGGTTGGCGTTCTTGGTTCAACCAATTGATCAACTTAGGCATCAGAATCGGCACATCCTCCGCTAGGGGTGGCGCGTACACGACCTCTCCAGTGCCCGAACGCATCACGTAGTTCTGGATGCGCCGATATCAACTAGGAGTGGCAGACCCGTCGCGGACGCCCTCGACGAGACGCTTGTGGACTTCCCGAACCAGCCCTTCGGTGAGCGGCCCACCCCTGTCGGGCTAGGCCGAGACGAACTCGCGCGCGTTCCGCTAGTTCAGGAGCGCCCTGACATCGTCCGGGTCCGCACCGGGCACGGACTCCCCTGCGAGGAGTCGCTCGCTCTCCTCCAACGTGAGCCGCGTCCCTTCGATGTGGGTCGTATGGTGAGCCTTGAGGACTACAGCCCGCTGCCCCGTTTGGCGGATCCAGTCCTCGGAGAGTGCGGCCGCTTCGAGAAACCCGCGCGTCCGCTCGACCTGGGTAAGATCGGCCATGATTGCGTGGGCGACCGTGAAGTGCGGCTCAAAGCTCATCGAGGGACAGCCTCCCGAACGTCGATTTTGCCGGTGACCGCCGCAGAAATCAGGGTAGTCCGAAACTCGTTGAGAAGGTCGATAGCTTGGCGGGTCTTTGCGATGAGTGCGTCAATTCTAGCGGTCTCGCGGTCGAGGAATTCAGCGATGAGTCGCTGCTCGGAAAGGGGACCCGACGGGACGACGAAGCCGACGGCATGAGCGACATTGAACTGTTCTTGGGCCGCACCGTATTGAACGAGTTCCACCTGAAAACGAACCAGCCTGCTGTTCATCGCATAGCAGAGCCATTGCGAGTTGAAGGAGCCAGCCTGACGGACGATTAGAACAGATGCACAGTTAGCTCCCGAAAGCTGTGGCGGGACTACAGAGGTGACGCCGGGCGCTCCCACCCTTACACACACTAGATCACCGGCCCAAAGTCGAGACTTACTGAGCCGCCGACTGTCTTGAGTGCTCATTCTTCTTACCGTGTCGGTGACGATCCGACCTTCAGAGATGTCACTTCCGTACAAGAATGGAACGCCTTCCTCGCGGACGTATTTGGAAGGATTGACTACGACACCGACGGTAATCTCTGGGGAAACATGCTTCAGCGGCTTGAGGTTCCAATGTGCTGGGATCTCGCCCAGCCATTCGACACCGGAGTCCTTCATCGGAACGTTCGAGTCGAGCCCTCGGGTGACGGCCCGGGTAATGAGGGCGGTGCGTTTCTCCTGAAGCAGCTCGATCAGCCGCGCTTTCCTCGCCACTAATCCATCGATCATCGCCGTCTCGCGGTCGAGGAAGTTAGCGATGGATTGTTGTTCTTCAATGGCGATTGGTAGAACGATCGGCATATTGCGGACCCTATCTGCACTTAAGTTGTCCTGCGTATTGCTAGATGACAACTTCTCAACGTGAGCCTGCATGAAGTCGAACCACCAGCGCAGGTAGTCGCCAAGCACCTCGCTCTCGCGAGGTACAACGCCGAGAATGGCTTGGTTGGTCACAGCCTCGGTCTCAAGCACCGCAACCCTACCGAGCGAGCCATAAATTGAATAGAGAAGCGTTCCTGCGGGGAGGATTCGAAGACGCTTCGACCATCGTCCTTCTTCGGTGATCCGCTTTGCTGTGACTTCGAGGCGGAAGTTCCGTGTCATGTCCGAGATCGCCACCCACGGAATCCCATGGTCTTCGTCCGTCCAGTACCTGAGATTGTCCGATTCAGGAGTTCCGCCAGATACTAGACGCGCCACGAGGTTCTTGAGCCTCGTCAGGCTCCAATGGCACGGGATTTCGCCCAGCCAGTCAACCCGGGAGTCCCGGTATGCGGGGTATTGGTGGAAGCGCCGAACTCGCTTCGTTCCTAACCTATCGGACACTTCAGTCGTTCTCCTCAACCATTCGTTCGAACACCATGCCGTCGCTCTCCGGGCTGCAAACGCTCAGAGCCGCACTGCATTTGATCGTTGCGGTCGAGCGCAGAAGAGACTCACGTACGGGAGTAACGGCCAGCGACTCATCGTTTACAGCACCCTGCAAGATGTGGCCTCGCCCTTTGCTTTCTGTCGGTCGATAGCCGGCGTTGGGCGGAACTCTACGTGTATGCCCCTGCACACTGTTGAAACGGGTCCAACACTTCGAAGAAAGCAGTAAGCTGCTAAGACGTGAGGCAGGTCGCCCCTCATGAGCCTCATATCGACAGAACCTCTAGTGGCGGCCAGGCGAGCGACCTCGCGTGGGAGACCTCGGTCGAACGCCAGATCTCTTGCCCCAGTCCACCGAAGGAGGAGCAGTCGACAAAGGTGCAGACCGGGCTCGTGATGCGAGCACAAACCTCTTCAAACTCGGCACTCCCGACTCCATAACGCAGCGATGATCCCGAGATGCGCACGGCCTTGTCCGAAAGCTCAACGATGCTAGGAGTGCGAGCCTTGCGAGGGAGTGATGACCAGACTCCCCGCGGCAGTTGCGTTCCGAGTCCATGCGAGGTCAACGTGGAAAGCAGGCAGGCAATGGCTCCCGGGACGCGGGCGCACAGGGTGGCGAGGCTATAGTGCGCGGTTAGTCTCGCATTGGTGAATCGATAGAGACTCCCTGCTGTGCGCGCAACGGATCCGTCATCCACCAGTCGCTTCAGGTCCCGCGAGCGTTCACCCAGCAAAGCCGCGTCCCCAGAACCGAAGAAAGACCCGCCCGAGGCATGCCGCAGGCCATCAGGCTGATGTATTGAAGTGTCGGCAAGCACATCTGATTGGCTGCATTTCAAGTCAAGCACTCTGTCACCGTCAGCTCGCATCCTAGGATTGAGTTGCAGGCAGTGATTCTTGAATTCCTGCACATCCAAACAACATCACCCCGCCGCTTCACGCAGCAAGTCCCAGATCTCCTGCTCAACCTGATGGATGTCGGCCTCGATCTCTTCCAGTGGGCGGGGCGGGTGGTACTCATAGAAATACCGGTTGAAGTTGATCTCGTACCCCACGAGCCCGACCTCACCGTCTTGAGGATCGCGGCGTGTCGTGTCGATCCAGGCATCGGGCACATGGGGCCTTACCTCACGCTCGAAGAACGACTCGATGTCCTCCTGGAGGGGCACGTTCTCCGTATCGCGCAATTCTGGATCTGGCTCGGGTCGACCCTTGCGATCCCGACAAATCTCCGCCTCCGGGTTTCGCTCCGAAAGCGCGGAGAGTATGGCTTTCCTGATGGGCGGGGACAGAGGGACCTTCGCATTGCGAGCTGCCCGGGAGAGTTCGGCCTCGAAGACCCTCCGGTCTAGGAAGAGAATGTCGGGAAGGCTCTGGAGCACGGCTCGGATCCCAGCCTGCTGCGTGTTGCCCGCCTCCTCGGCCGCGGCCCCGGTGGCAACCTTATTGCGGGAAACGGCCAAGTTAGCGAAGGCTCGTTCGTCCCTGAGCCGCTCGATCCGTTCGGTGCTGGCTCGGAAATCGAGGCGGAGCGGCCGTTCCACCGTGATCTTGCGGAAGCCGAAGTGGCTCGTCGGGTAGATGCGGCTCACGACGACCTCGCGGTCGTCGCCCTCTTGGAGGACCGCACAGGTCTCGCCGTCCTCAAACCCCGCCAGCAGGCGCAGGATGTCCTGTTTCCGGATGAACGGAACCTCGCGACGCTTAGCGCCAAGGCTCTTGCGTAACAGCGCCCAGAACGCGGTGGCGTTGATGAGCTGGACTTTGCCACGTCGCTCCGACCGCTTGCGGTTCGTGAGAACCCAGATGTAGGTCGCAATCCCGGTGTTGTAGAACAGCTGCTCAGGGAGCGCGATCAGGGCTTCGAGCAAGTCGTTCTCGAGGACCCAGCGTCGAATCTCGCTCTCGCCGCTGCCCGCGTCGCCGGTGAAGAGCGGCGAGCCGTTCATGATGATGGCGATTCGCGAGCCACCCTGGGCCGGTGCCTTGGCGTGCGCCAGCATGTGCAGCAGGAACAGCAACTGGCCATCGCTGATCCTTGGGAGGCCCGCCGCGAAGCGGCCGGCGGCACCCCTGTCATGCTCGGTCCGGACCGCATCTTGGTCCCGCTTCCAGTCCTTGCCGTAGGGCGGATTGGCAATCATGTAATCGAACGCGGCACGGGCGTGCCGGTCATTCGAAAGCGTGCTGCCGAAGAGGATGTTCCCGGCGTCGCGGCCGTCCTCCGACTGCATGAATAGATCTGACTTGCATATGGCGAAAGTCTCGGGATTCACTTCCTGTCCGAACAGGTGGGTGTCGGAGCCAGGGTTCACCGCATCGCCCAGACGTTTGCCTTCACGTCGCTCTCCCACACTCATGTGCTCCTTGGCGATAGTGAGCATGCCACCGGAGCCGCAGCACGGGTCGTAGACGCTCAGGACGACCCCCTCGGTGCGCAATCGCTCCTCGTCGCCCGCCAGCAAAAGGTCAACCATCAGGTGGACGACGTCGCGGGGCGTAAAGTGCTCACCGGGATTCTCCTTGAGCGCCTCGTTGAACTTCCGGATGAGCTCCTCGAAAATCGTGCCCATCGTGAAGTTGTCGACTTCAGTCGGATGGAGGTTCACATTCGGATCGCCGAAGCGCTGCATGACCAAGAACAGAAGCCCCGCCTCATCGAGCTTGGAGATGGTGTTGTCGAAGTCGAACTTCTCTAGCACCTCCCGCATATTGGGGCTGAACCCGGCAATGTAGTTGCGCAGATTCTGGGCTATGTGCGGCGCGTCGGCCAGCAGAGTGGGGAAGTCATAGCGGGACGTGTTGTAGAACGCGAATCCGGACGCGCGCCGGAGCTGAGGATCGAGATTCTCGATCTTGCCCTTGTACTTGCCGTGGACGGCCAGAACATCGGCCTTGTTGTCGGCCAGCACGCAGTCGAGCCGACGCAGCACCGTGAAGGGCAGGATCACGTCTTGGTACTTGCCTCGCTTGAGGGTGTCTCGGATCAGGTCCGCCACGCTCCAAATGAAGCTGACTATCTGGCTATGGTTCATGTTCCGAAAGCTCCGAAGCTAGCTACTATTCGCACCTACGCCCGGCCGGTCCAGCAACAGTTCAGTGTTGCAAGGCCGACCAATGGCGTGCCAAGCCGGACATTGGCTTGGGTGCGGAGTGGAATCAACATTCTACGAACGTTGGAGCCACATCGTGGTCGCAACCCTTTTCGCGGTGCAAGACGGGACTGCAACCGCTCCCGCCCAAATGATCGATGGGGTGAGTGCGAACCGGACTAGATGGCGACAGGAGAGACGTCTCAATGCTTGTCTTTCCCCGTCAGCACATACTCGAATCGGTCACCCTCGGTGGCCAGAATCCGCAGGTAGATCGCGAGTTCTTCGGCGTCCAGATGATCGGCGAGGTGGCGGATCTCGCCCACCAGCCGACCGGCCCGGTCGAACGTGAAGTTGACCAGCTCCGTCCTTGCATTGCGGCTCCAGGCATGCAGCGCCAAGCGCCGTCTGCGATCGGGCCTGCGACGGAAGGCCGCTGATCCGAGTACGAGCGTGGAGAAGACATACTGGCTGTTCTCCTGGCTAATTTGGATTCGCTGTCGCCTAGCGCCTGTCGTCATATGGACCAGGACGACGGCTCCATGCATTTCCCACTCGATTCCGTTCTCGGAGCCGAGCCGCTCCAGCATCGAACACAACTCACGCACGGTCGAATCCCTCGATAATGCCGACTGGTTCCGCGTCTACACCCAGAAGCTTGTCCTCAATTCGATCGGCCTGTAGCGCGACGCGACTGACCAACTCCCGGATTTCTTCGTACTGGGTCGTGGCTGCGTCGAACGGCAGGCTGGCTTCCACGCTGAGCGCGTGCTTGCGTTGCCGGGCGTGGTACCGCACGCAAAGGCGCGGCTGGCCGAGCCGTAACTGCAGTCGCCGTAGCCGATCGATGGTCTTGACGTCCGACAAGTCGATCAGGCCGATCTCGCTGCTGCACCGCAAGAACGTCACACCGTCAATTCCGGCCGAACGCAACTCCGCCCGGATGAGCTGCCTCCGACCTGCACGGCGACCGTTGACGTCCAGAGCTGCTGATACTCGGGAAGCAACGACTCCTTTTGTGTTCACCCGCAGCACGCCGTTGCGATCCAGCGGCCCATTCTGCCCTGGCTTTTCGATCGCCAGATCCACGATCAGGCGGTCCCAAGTTCCCTTGAGCAATCTCGCCAGCCCGTCGACATCGACCTGTCGGAAATCGTTCCCGTCAATTGCTCCTTCTAGCCACTCATCCCGGACTGGGAAGGCCGACTTCAGAAGTCCATCCACGGGGGGCGGGAGATCCATCGCGGCCAGGATTTCCCGGTTCTTGTCGATGCGACGGTCCTGTGTCCGCCGCTTAATCGGCTCATGGACCAGCCGGAGAAACTGATCCAGTCGGTTCAGGACCCGCCTGACCTGCAAGCGCTCCACGGTGTCTTCCAGATGAGGGTAATGGACCTGGATCTTCTCCCCTGGGTCGGGAGCCCGCTCCCTGCCATCAAGATTGCGGTGGAGCAAGCTGTCGATACGGTCCACTCTTCCGGTGCGCTGTTCCATAGCGGAGGGCGTCCATGTGATGCCGTAGTGGATGACCTTGCGACAGAAGGTATGCAGGTCCTCACCCTCCTGCAGGACATCGGTGCTGATGAGGAACAGGGGGAAACCGGGCATGCGGAACTGTTGGACAATACGCCCCGCAACTCTTCCTGACATGCGACCAACGGGACTCTGTTGCTGCAGTCCATGACCGAAGATATCGGCGAGTTCGGTGAGCTTGCCATCCGGAACCCTGGGGAAGTTAACCCCGATCAGGGTATCGAAAGCCTCCGCCGCCCCCTTGAGTTCCGCGAACGCGTGAAAGCCGGGGCGGTCACGCTGTTCCTCAAGCAACCCCACAAACCTCGTGGCGAGGTTCCTTCCAGTGGACTCGCGGCCGACGGTGAGCTTGAGTTCGAACGAACCGGACTCTTGGATCGCGAGCAGATAAAGGTCGATGTAGGCTGCTCCGAGCCGTGACATGGCGCTCAGCAGTTCGCGCCGCTGTTCCCGACGCCGGAAACGCTCCGAGAACGGAGCCTCCTCCTCGTCCGGCCAGATAGCCTTCCGTAGCCTGGGATGCTTGACGAGTTCGGTGAAGAACGTAGTGATGCCAATCTCCGACGCTGGTGGCGGGAAACCTCCAGGGGGATCAGAACTCTCGCCGTGGTGGTCAGGAAACCTGCCCTTGAGCACTTCGCTGGCTCGGCTTGCCACTTCTCCGCCCGAATCCGCGAGCAGGTAAAGGGCGGCCGATTGATAAGCCTCGAACACGAGGTAGCGCGGGTATCCCGACGCTCGCTCGGTTCGTCCGTGGAAATACGCCCAAGCCAGCCCGCGAAGCTGCGTTTCCAAGTCTTCCTGAGACAGTCGAAGCCGCTCCGACAGACCCGCCAACGGCTGATCCGGCCGGCCAAGAAGCCATGCGACGAGGTCGTCCTCGAAGAAGGTACTGTAGACCGCCGCTGTGTTGCTGAGACGGTTCTTCTGGAACGCTCCTCCCGAAAGAACGTCTCTTGGCCCCTCTCCTCGAAAGAACCAAGAAAAGAAGTTCTCGCGCCCGCCCGGATCCTCCTCGACTCCGGACAGGAACTCGCCACTCGAATCGTCCTCGACCGCAGGGCGGGCAGGGCTCGTTTCTGCCGCCCCGGCAGTACCCGTCTCGCTTGCGAAGCGTCGAAACAGCTCATCGATCTCGTCACCGAGGTCGGGGAGGGCAGCCTCCATCTTGCGGCGAATCCATTTGTCAAACTCCCGGTCGAGGCGTCGAGCCAATTCGTCGACCGTGGCGACCCGCCGGACAAAGACGAGGGCCTTCTCGCCCGTCTCGAAAGCCGAAGCCAGTGACTGGACTGCCGCGTCAAGCTTGGGGTGCGGCATTCCCTGCCCGAAGTGGTCCCGATATGACTCGATGATGGCATTGAGCACATCGGTGTCGGCCCCGTGCTGCTCCTCCCGTTCCTGGGTCTGGCGGCCATCGAAGGTAGCCTGCTCCCCTTCGCCGTCCGCTTGCTCCGCGGCAGTCACCTCGGATTCCTGTTGCCTCAAGCGGATGTGCCCGATCGTCTCTAGGAAACTCTCGAACGAGGAGAGCATGCCGATCTGGAAGTGGTTGCCGAACCGCTCGTCGCCCAGCACTTCCGCCACCTTCTTCTGGACCAGGGCGACGATGAGTCGTTGCCGTGGATCCTCGAAGCTGATGGGGTGGTCGAAGTCTTGGAAGCCACCGTAGCGCCATTCGCGGCGGTACATGTTCTTGGTGTGCTCTTCTCCGCCGATCTGCAGGTGGGTGACCCGGCGGATGAGCAGGTTGGATGCGAGTTCCCGCTTGGTGCTTTCGTCGGTACTGGCATCGGCCAAGTGACGCACCGGGAAGACCCGCCCGTATCGTCCTACGCCCACTTGGATCCCGCCCGCTCCCAGCACATCCAATTGGCGCCAAAGATCGCCGTAGTCGTCCTCGAACGGAGTGGCCGAGAGACAAAGCACGCGCTTGACACGCGGCTGGTACCACGGGCAGGCGGAACCCGTCAGCGTAGGCTGGCCGAGCGTGAGCCCGATAATGCGGTTGCGATTCGAGACGTGCCTCTCGCCTTGCGAACCGAATCCTTTTCGGAGGTTGTGGGCCTCGTCGACTACCAAGAGGTCGATGTCCCGAAGCAACGCATTCAGGGCCCGTCCGTATTGCTCCCGGAATTCCTCCTCGGTACGCGACGAGAGTGCGGACCGGGGCAACCAGTTCACGTGGTGCAGAAGCTGACTGCGGTAACGGGCTCGCGACTCCGGCTCCTTCAGCGGCAGGCTGAAACTCGTCATTCGGAGAAAGAAGTCGCGATCTGCGTTGACGGCAAGCTCGTGCACGAATTCGGTCAGCGAGTCACATGCCGTGGGTTCCCTTGTCGGAGTGCCCTGGATCGACTTGACGCGGTTGTCGATGACGCGCCAGTTGTCCCGGACGAAGTTGCCGACTTCCTTGACCCACTTCTTTTGGATGTTCTCCCTGGGTGCGATGACTAGAATGCGCGCGTCGGGACAGAAATGGCGGACCAGCCCCATGACCCCGAGGGCCACGTACGTCTTTCCCATGCCGACTTCGTCGGCGACGTAGGCAGCGCGGTTTTCGGCAAGCATGTTGTAGCTGGCGACCGCACCTTTCAGTTGGGACTCCGCAATCGAAGACGTGATGCCGGAACGGCGTGCGCCAGTCCCCTCGCGGACAGCACCGCTGAAATCGATGAGCTCGCGGGCGAGGTCCAAGTGGATCCGCTTCATTCCTATTCCTCGTCCCCTACCTGCATCGCCGCCGCGTCCGTCAAGAACTTCTCCTCGTACCACGCCAGGAATTCCTCGCGGTCTGGGTCCTTCAGATGGACTTCCGCTCGGATTCTTGCGAGTTCCTCCAGGGTGCGTTCCAGTTCTTGCCCGTGGCCGCTGTGCCCGGCCCAATAGCCTGGCCACTTGCTCTTCACCCGCATGACCACCTGGCTGGCGCTCAGGAATGTCACGTACGCGATGACAGCGTCCCGGCCGGTTCGCTCAAGAATCTTCCGGAGCAGCACCGGTAGGGAGTCGTATTTCTCCCCGAACAGACGGGCGGTCACCTCCGCCTCTCGATCTTGAGTGAGCTTCTCATCGATCCAGGTACTGAGGCGCTCGAATGCATGAAAGATGCCAGCGAAGCGGTCGAAGACGGTTTGGACACTCTCTAGCAACGGTCGTGGGCGGACCGTGTTGAATCCGAGCAATGCCTCGTCAGTTTCCAGCCGTTCGGCAAGAAAGGACTGCCTTTGCGACTCCGTAAGGAGGGACCAGTACTGGAGAATCTCCTCAGGTGTGAGCTGGGCTAGCAGAGACGGCTTGTGGGTCATGCCCTCCTCGCGGATGAGCACGCGCCATGCACGCCGACCGCCCGGTGCCTGAATCCGGGCCTCCACGAAGCTCGTGGACTCAAGCAGTGCCCGTATTCGGTCAGAAGCCAGGTCCCCGCAGTCCCGCCACTCTCCCTGCACGGGCACAACGATCGCGTGCAATTCGTCGCCCGCGATCGTTTGGATATGCACTTCCCCGTTGTGCTCGTCATCCAACCGGTACTCGAACGCTCGGCGCTCCCAGTCGTAGCGCAGGGAGAGGGCGAGCCCGACTCGCTCGGCATCACCTTC
Organism: Bryobacterales bacterium; assembly: GCA_022823865.1. GTDB lineage: Bacteria > Acidobacteriota > Terriglobia > Bryobacterales > UBA6623 > VXMF01. The sequence continues at coordinate 2,173 of JAJEHF010000221.1, read as the reverse complement.
TTCGGACGACATTTGCTCCAAGAATTTCGTAGGGGGATGGTCGAGGGGCTGAAGCCACCACTCTGCGCGATCGCTTCCATCGCTGGTGTTGACCAGGAACGCTGCCTCGAGATTCCCGGCATCGGCTCGGCTGTGGGCGGCACCAGTGAGGTTCACGGACCCGACCAGAGTCACGTCGCCCTCCCCGCGGCGCCAGAAGCGGTATACCTTGGCGTGCACCGTGCGCGGAGCCGCCCCCTCCGGTGACTCCGGATCTGCCTGACGCCTGATGTTCTGGGGGAGGCGGCTCCAGTTGCACCCGGCCAACTCTGCCACCGCTGCGTACTGGTCGCCAGTTACGGTTGGCGTGCCGTCCGATTCGGTCGGCAGGAACACACGCACTTCACTCGGTCGCATCGCTCGGATCAGGTTTCTGAGTGTGCTTGCACCGTGGGCGTCGAAGAACGGCGACACGACTTCGAGGTTCCATTGGCGATCGCCAAGCCGGCGATCCCGGAGCCAGTCGGAGAGGGACGACTGTCCCACGAACAGACGCGTGAAGTAACGCCCCCTCCAGCTTGCAATCCGCGTGCTCTCCTGCGGTGCTTCGTCCCGCAGGAAATGGCCGATCGTCCGCAGCGCTCCGTCCCCGTCCTCGGGGCGCGCCGCGTCCAGGATATGCCCAAGCGCTGCGAGCAGGTCCTCCCGGAAGGTACACCGCCGATTGGCGGGCGAAGCGGCATCGATTACCTCGACATGCCCGGCCTCCAGGTTTTCCCACCATCCGGAACGCGTTAGGTTGGCCGATAGCGTCGCTGCGATCAGGCTCCGGGTAGGCGCGCTGCCTTCCTGTTGCGGATTCTCGACCAAGACCAGCACCAGCTTCGAATGGAAGACACCGGTCCTTCTGCCAATGTCTATGCGCCGGAAATCCAGCGATGCGGATCCCGCGTTCCCCGCGAGGCCACCACGGTCGTAGAACACCTCGATGTCAGCCAAGTCACGCAAGCATTCCTCTAGCTGGACGCGGCGAACTTTTTCCACTTGGCTGAATCCACCCTTGATGCGACTCTCGAACAGGAGCGGGAGAATCTCCAATTCAAAGAACGCAGGGTCGAACGTGTAGGTCGTGAAAACTGCCGCCACGACGCGGCGACCGTCGATCACGCTGGAGATCTCGTCCGACAGGACCCGTTTGGGAGCACTCATGGAGCTTGACCGTCTGATGTCCCTGTCTCGGCAGTCTGGGCCACGAGTGTCTTAAGCGCATCGATGAAGTACGAATTTCGCCACAGCGATGGCAGTGCCTCGGCTGCCGGCAGTTTCCGTTCGATGCCGCGATAGCGTACATCCAGCGCATCATGATCATCCAACCGCACCCAAGGAGCAGCGGATCGCGACTTCATCACGAGGCAATTCCAGTCCAACATGTGCCTGATCGCCACTTCGTAGTCTCCGCTCAAGAGCGCCCCGTACACTCCCGCCATATGCTCCGTAATGCTCTCGCCGACCAGCCCGGCAATGCTGCCACGGATTTCCGCGAACGCTTCCTGATCCAGATGAGGCACGCTCGCGCCCCAGCGATCACCGAGAGTTGCGGCGACTTCGGCAAGGAATTGGCCGTGGCGTGCCTGCAGAAGCCCAAAAACCACATCGCAGGGTGCCAGCAGCGCCTCAAGCGTGAGGATTCGGTCGATCGCCCGCGCTAGGTCGGGATCATTGGGCCGTGCCTCGTTCCTGATGGAATCCAACTCGTTCCGGTTGATGCCCTGGTGGAGATCGGAGTGCAATTCCAGCAGCCGTCGAAAGTTCGATTGCCGCCCTTGCTCAAGCCGGTCGCAGCGAGTGCCGTCGCAAAGGTAAGTGCGGTAGAACTGCCGCTCCGCGGTCGAGGGTCTTCCGTCAAGGATCCGTCCCAAAACGGGCAAGATCGGAGCAGGAGGCTTCACGCTCAGCGTTCCCCCGTTCACTACTAGGCGCTGAAAGGAGTCCAGAACTGGGGACAGGCGTGGTAAGTAGTGGTTCTCGACAAACTCGCTGGCCTCCGGGCCGAGCAATGGCACTAACTTAAGCGTTTGGGCACTAACTTAAGGACTTGTAGCTTTCGAGCAGCAGATGCGGCGGGTTTGGAGCCTTCAAGTCATGGAGTCGTGGCGGGCAGTGCCGCTGCGCTGGAGTCCGCTGTTGTCGCCGC
>JAJEHF010000196.1 GCA_022823865.1 Bryobacterales bacterium | reverse complement strand
ACACCGGCGCTTCCGACCCCACGCCCCTGCAGAAGGCCGTGCAGCGCTTCGACCGCGAGATCGACCGCCTCTGGGAGGGCCAGCCGATCGCCGCGTGAACTTGACTCATCCGTAAACGCTACGCCTAGACAAGGAATCTAGGGGCAAGAAGGTATGGAATGTCGACACACGTGCGTTGGATCCTCGCCGTGTCACGGACAGCCTGGATCTGCAGCCCGGGCATGTCGCCCTTCTATGCGGCGGTCCGCCCTGCCTGCCGTTCAGCCCGGTCGGCAAGCAGGGCAGTGTCTGCGACCCGAGCAGCCAGCCAGTATTCGAGATGGTGCGCTTCGCGGCGGCATTGCGTCCGAGTGCCGTCGTGGTCGAGCAGGTTCCGCGCTTGCTGGACACACCGTTCTCGCCGTCCGCGAGCATGCGCGATGTATTGGCCGAACGGTTTGACGCTATCGGGTACGATACTTACGCCACTGTGCTTGACGCCGTTCACTTTGGCGTGCCGCAGCGTCGGCAGCAAGCGTTCGTTGTCTGCGTGCCGCGGGGCCAGCCTTACGACTTCCCGGTTCCAGGACTGATGTCGACAGCGACTGTGGGAGACGCGATAGGCGATCTTCCAGCTGCGACCCCTCCCGACGCACTGCCCGCCGTGCCAAACCACATTGACGTGACGCCGGAGCGGGACCGGCAAAGGATCTCCTACGTGCCAGAGGGCGCGTGGCTGTCAAGAGCCGACGTCCACGCACCGCCGGAAATCGTGCGACGACTGACCCGCAAGGACACCACGAAGTATCGGCGCGTACACCGGAACCAAGTATCGATCGCTCTGCGGTGCGGCGAGGTGCCCTATCATCCGACGGAAGACCGCTATCTCACGCCGCGCGAAGCGGCGCGTATCCAAGGATTTCCAGACCGTCATGTGTTCGTCGGGCCGATCCGAAGGCGAACCGTAACGGTCAGGGACCTGGACCAGCACCGACAAGTTGCGAACGCTGTTCCCCCTCCACTCGCCGCCGCCGTGGCGTCAAGCGTCCAAGACGCGCTACGCCTGTAGCGAGGGAGCGCTCGGCGGAGATCCTAGCGATTGCGCGAAGAGCGCGGCCGCGCGGCTATGCAACCAAGCCTTCCAAGGGCGAACTGGCGGACGCGTACAGCCTTCTCTGCATTCGCCCGGCCTCGTACGCGAGCCGTCCGGACTCGACGGCGAGCCGCATGGCCTCGGCCATCTTCGCCGCATCGTCTGCGAGCGCGATCGCCGTGTTCATCAACACGCCGTCGGCACCCAGTTCCATCGCGAGCGCCGCATCCGAGGCAGTCCCGACACCGGCGTCGACGATGAGCGGCACCGCCGTGATCTTCTCGCGCAGGATCCGCAGCGCCGCGGGATTCTGCACGCCTAGACCCGAGCCGATTGGCGCGGCAAGCGGCATTACGGCCGCGGCGCCGGCGTCGACCAACCGACGCGCCACGATCAGGTCGTCGCTGGTGTACGGCAGCACTACGAAATCTTCCTTGACTAGCTGGCGGGTGGCTTCGAGCAGGCCCTCGGTGTCGGGGTACAGCGTGTCCTGATCGCCGATCACCTCCAGCTTGACCCAGTTCGACAGACCGACCTCGCGCGCCAGCCGCGCCGTTCGCACCGCCTCGTCGGCGGTGTAGCAGCCGGCGGTGTTGGGCAGGATGAACATCGCTTCGCGGTCGATGTAGTCGATCAGCGACTCTTTCGACTTGTCGTGCAGGTTCACGCGCCGCACAGCGACGGTGACCATCGAGGCGCCGGAGATCTCGTGGCACCTCCGCATCTCCTCGAAGCTGCGATACTTTCCCGTTCCGACGATGAGACGCGAACCGAACTCCCTGCCAGCGATGCGTAGGCCCATGCTTCGATGTTAGCCTGTGCGGACGCGCCTGTTCAGATTCAAGCTGGCAAGATAGCAACAGTGCAATGTTTGTCGACGAAGCACAGATCAAGGTCCGCGCCGGCAAGGGCGGAAACGGCTGCGTCGCGTTCCGCCGCGAGAAGTTCGTCCCCAAGGGCGGTCCCTCCGGCGGCGACGGCGGCGACGGCGGCAGCGTCGTGCTGGAGTCCACCAGCCGCATGAACACCCTGACCCATTTCCGCTTCCAGCCGGAGCAGAGCGCCGAGAACGGGCGTCAAGGCGAGGGCAGCAAGTGCACCGGCAGGACTGGCAAGGACCTCGTCTTGCAAGTCCCGGCCGGCACGCTGGTCCACGATGCCGAGTCGAACGAACTGCTGCACGACTTCGACGCCGCCGGCCAGCGGTTCGTCGTTGCGCGCGGAGGACACGGCGGCAGGGGCAACGTGCATTTCAAGTCTTCCACCAACCGGGCACCGCGGTATGCCGAGGACGGCACCGAGGGCCAGGCCCTGACCCTGCGGCTGCGCCTGAAGCTGTTGGCCGATGTGGGCCTGGTCGGGTTTCCCAACGCCGGCAAGTCGACCTTGATCTCCAAGGTTTCCGCAGCCAGGCCCAAGATCGCTGACTACCCCTTCACCACCTTGCAGCCCAATCTCGGCGTCGTCAGCATGGGGGAATTCGATAGCTTTGTGATGGCTGACATCCCCGGACTGATCAAGGGTGCCCACGAAGGTCACGGCCTGGGGGACCGGTTCCTGCGCCACATCGAGCGCACCAAGATCCTGCTGCACTTGGTCGATCTCAGCGACGCGAGCGGGCGCGACTGCGTGCAGGACTACGAGGTTGTCGCGCGCGAGCTTGCGAGCTTCTCCCCCAAGCTTGCGGAAAAACCATGCATCGTCGCGGGAACGAAGCTGGACGCCATGCAGTCGCCCGAACGAGTCCAAGAGCTCCGGGACTATTGCGAATCCTCGGGCTTGCAGTTCCAAGCGATATCTTCGGTGACGGGCGAGGGCATTGACAGCCTGCTGCGAATCGTGGGCGGGCGCGTTCGCGAACTGCGCGAGGCCGCGGACGCCGCCGCTCATGCGCCGCAACAGCCCCCGGCTTATCCTCCGGCATCGGGCGCAGGGGCCGCGAAATGAGGCTCGCGCTCTTCGGCGGCACTTTCGATCCGATTCACAGCGGCCATATCGAGGCCGCGTCGAAAGCTGCGGACGCATGCGCGCTGGACCGCGTCTTGGTCGTTCCCAGCGGCGTCCCACCCCACAAGCAGCAAGCCTGCCACGCGGACTACGCACACCGCTACCGGATGGTGGATCTGGCGTGCCGCGCCGACCCTAGGCTGGAAGCAAGCCGACTGGAACAGCCGCAGGCCAGCGGCGAGCCGCACTATTCCGTCCACACGATCGATCGCGTACGGGCGACCATGCAGTTCGACGGCGCGCTGCGGCTGATCCTCGGGGCGGACGCGTTCTCAGAGATCGACCTGTGGCGCGACATCGACCGAATCGCGAAGGGGGTGGAATTCGTCGTCGTGGAGCGAACGGGATTCAAAGCGGACAGCGCGACGCGGCCGTCGCAAGTCGTACGCTGCTCGCATCCGGCCTCGTCGCGAACGGTCCGGCATCGCGCCAAGATCGGCGGGTCACTGGCGGATCTGGTCCCGGCGGCAGTGTGCGAATACCTCTGGCAGCACTCGCTGTACCGCTCCTAGGCAACCCGCACTCGGGCCACCGCCCGAGACAGCCCGCATCCTACAATGGGGGCGTGCCCTCCAGACGTCAATTCCTATCGCTGCTGGCCGCAGGCCCGCTAGCCGCGGCATCGCCGCAGCACTGGCCCCAGTTCCGCGGCGCGGAGTCGCTGGGAACCTCCCCCGACGACCCGCGCCTGCCTGAATCGTGGAGCGCTACCGAGAACGTTCTCTGGAAGACGCCTCTGCCCGGGATGGCCTGGGCATCGCCAGTGGTCTGGGGCGATCGCGCCTTCCTGACCAACGTGGCCAGCGAAGGAGAGGTCGAAGCGGTCAAGAAGGGGCTGTATTTCGGCGGCAACCGCCCGGAAATCTCTTCCGACCCGCACCGCTGGTCCGCGATAGGAGTGGATTTCAACACCGGCAAGATCGCGTGGGAAACCGAGCTGCGACGAGGCGCCCCTCCGACTCCGAGGCATCTAAACACCCATGGCCGCGTGCAGCCACCCCGTATGCATGAAACGGTCGAGGCGATCGTTCACTGGGCTCTTGTGCGATCCTATGGTCTTGAGCTTGAGACGCAGGTGCGCTTGCCTGCATTGGAATCAGCGATCTGTTC
>JAJEHF010000097.1 GCA_022823865.1 Bryobacterales bacterium | reverse complement strand
CTGACAGACTGACAACAAAATGTCCAGTCCTCGCAGCAGACAGCGCTACCATGCCGAGCTCGCAAACTCTAGCAGGCTGCCGCTGCCCCTCCGGCTACTGTCGTGCACTGCCTCGGACTCGGACAAAAAAATGGCCCTGCTAGGCGGTCGGGCAAAGTGGCAGAAAGCCCGTGATGTCAAGGACTTGCAGCCGAATCACGTCCCAGTGGCACCTCTGTCGGCCTGTTTTGAGTCGGGCTGGGATACCGCTCCAGCCAAGGGAAGACCAAACCGCAGCTAGGGAGCCGGAGGCTCAGAGAGATTACAAATAACTCAATCTACAGGTTTTGCACTCGAATTTGACATTCTGATGCCTGATTGTGCGACTCGAAATTAGGGTCTAATCGGAAATGAAAATCGATGGTCATAGTCAATGCCCGGACCGATGTAGGGTCGCTTGTCGCGCAACGCCGCCACGATCAGGCGCGGCAGCTTGTGCGCCACCGCCCGGCGCTTCAGCTTGCGTCAGATAGTTCCAGCAGCACGAAGGAAACCGCTGAGATTTTGGGCCGGACTCCGCTGTTTGACACACCAAGACGAAGGAAGCGTTCCGATCGTTTGCCGTCGGGGTCGCCTTCAAAAGCGATCCGCGCGGAAACCCTATGCGCTCGGCATCGAGAAACGATCATCCGTTTCCGCCGCCCATTCCCGCAGGATCTCGCGATGGGATGCGAGCACTGAGCCAAAGGCTGAGTCGACGGCTAGGTTGCGGATCTCCCCAGGATCGTCCTGCATGTTGAACAACTGTTCGCGCCTAGTGCCGGAACTGTATATGACATATTTGAAGCGCTCGGTGCGGACCATCCTGCCGGAAGGGCCGTAGTCCCTCCCCCTGCCGAAAGTCGTCTCGGCAACCACAAACCTGCGGCTGCGACCCGAGACATCGGACGGATCAATGGACAGGGCCTCCAAGGAGCGTCCGTAGCGGCTCCCTGGCCGACTGTCAATCGCGGCGCCGCCCAGAATCGTGGGCATTAGGTCGATGCCAGTAGAAACGAGTGCGTCGCAGGTCGCTCCGCGCCTGCTTGCTCGGGGGTGGGCGACGAGCAGAGGAACTCGTGCGGCTTGGTCGTACAGGACTTGTTTCTGGTTCCAGCGGTGACTCGCAACCCCCTCGCCATGATCGCTGGTGAAGATCAGCATCGTGTTTTCGCCATTGCCGGAGCCGCTTAGGGCGTCGAGCAGGTCGCCGACGCCTCGGTCAGCCTTTTCCACCAAACGATAGTATCCCCACAGATACTGCCGCCATTCCAGATCGCTCCAGTCGTGAGTAGGATGGAGGAAATCTCGGTGCTTGCGCTGGACGTCCCGGAGCGCCGAGGGTTCGTTCTTGGGTACCGCGAAGTTTTCCGGTAGCGGGGGAAGCTCCGACGGATCATTGGGGGCCTCCGGTATCGGACCCTGCGGCAATCGCTCGCGCCGGGCAAGCTCGCAGACATCGTGTGGGTTGCGCAACGATATCGTTGCAAAGAACGGTTGTCTCAGAGGCTTGGCGAGGAATTCCGATGCCATCCGCACGATCTCGGCATCACTTCTTTTTTCCGACGTAAGGGCGTACCCCGTGGTCGGCGCTCGGAGCGGAACGCCGACATGCCACTTGCCGAAGTACGCCGTGGCGTAACCGCCCTCCGCCAGCAGCCTGCCGAGCATCGGATGGCCGCTTTCGAGCCGCGATCCGTTCGTCGATGTCCCGATCTCGTGCGGGAACCGGCCAGTCTGAATGCTGGCCCGGCAGGGCAGGCAAAGTGGTTGTGTCACGTAGCTGCGCGTGAAACGCACACCACTGGCGGCGATACTGTCCATCGCAGGAGTGTGCACATGCGGGTTTCCGGCGCAACTCATCGCGCCAGCGGCCTGCTGGTCGGTGAGGATCATGACCACGTTCGGGCGGTCGCTCGACGCGCTAAGAGTGCTTCTCGGGATGGACGAGACACAAGCCGCTTGCGCAAGGACTTCCCTTCTGGAGACTTGCCGCAACATCTGCCTAACCCTGCCCAGCTCTACCGAACAAGCTGAACGCTGCCTCTAGGGAGCTAATCCAAATCATGTCCGGACCTCAGGCCATAGTTCGTCAACCGGAGAATAGACATCGTGGTCAGACAAAGGGACGTAGCGGAACGGTCGTCCCAACTCGTCGTATCGCACGGTTGTCCAGTCGATCCCGAGAGCTGAGTATATCGTGGCCTCGATGTCCTCCGGGCGGATGTCACGGTTGCGGTGCCAGCCTGGCTCGGTGGTGAAGGCACCCGGCCGGGGGCCGAAGTCGTTCGTCTCGCCGATCACGGTACCCCCTTTGATCCCGCCGCCGGCAAGAACGAAGAACATTTGCAGATAATGATCGCGCCCATTCCGTTTGGCAGAAAGCTGCCCAGGAGTGCGCCCGAATTCGCCGCACACCACCACCAAGGTCTCATCCAGCTTTCCTAATGCGTCCAAGTCAGAGATTAGTGCCGAGAATGCCGGGTCAAACTCCTCCCGTGCCGTCCGGTACAGTTCGTATTCGCCGTAGATGCCGCCGTGCTGGTCCCAGCCGTTGTGCTCCACATGAATGAAGCGTGTTCCTTGGTCCTGTTCGATGATGTTCTTCGCCAATAGGTATGCGTTTCCCGCTGCTGTGCCACCGTAGCGATCCGAATCTTCCTCCGTGAACTGGAACGCTTGAGCGACGTTGGGGCTGAGCGTGAGGTTGCGCGCCACACCGTAGGCAGCGGCTCGCCCCACTGCAAGGTCGCCGAATGGCGCCGCCGGACCACTCAGGCCAGCGTCCAGCGCTTGCATCAACTCCCACCGGCTCTTGAATTCGGAGAGGCCGCCGGGGTGGGTGGCCGCCGCCAAGCCGTCTGGCGCTGGCGTGATTTCGAGAGGGGAGTACTGGTCTGGCAGCATCCCCGAACGTCTGAGCTTGCCGGGCTGCAGCGCAATGAATGTGGGGAAAGCCTGGTGCTGCAATCGCTCCGGCTCCTTTTCCAGTGCAACGACGCTACCAACGTTCGGAGCTAGCCGGCCCGACTGTGTAGTCGGATCCCTGCCGATCTGCATCCAGATTTGCGCCAGCGGGTGGGCCCGAGCCCAAGCCAAGCCCGAACGAATGATGGCAATCTTGTCGAGCAACTGGGAGGTCCTACCAAGCAGGCCGACCGGAAGCGTCACGCCATTGAACTGCTCTGGCTTAAAGTCCTTAGGGGTCACGCCCGGCACTTCCTTGAAGTCGAAAGTGTCGACGTGGCTCGGCCCGCCACGCAGAAAGACGAGAATCACGTTCTTGGCCGTGCCCTTCGGCCGAACCGATCCCTCTGTGGTGGCTTCCCCTGTGGCCGCCGCGCTCGGACCGGCCAGCCAGAACCCTCCGACGCCGGCCGTCGCGGTGCGGAAAAAATGGCGCCTGCTGAGGTGCGGACGCTCGTAAAAGCCCGGGTGTTCAGGCTGCCATCTCGATGTAAGCTTCTCGAAGCGCTCTCTCTCAGTCATGGTCCGACTCCCTCGCTAGTAGTTGAAGAAGAAATCCGTCTTGTTGAACAGAGCCCACATGAGCTGGGACGCCCTCTGGCCCCGGTCGCCCTGCAGAAGAGAAGCCATGGCGACCTGCCTCTCGCCCTCCGTCGGAAACCGATTCAGCACACTCAGGTACAGCAAGGTCACCAAACTGTCATTAGGCGAGTCCAGTGCGTCCTGGAGCGTCCCTTGCGGCCGTTCGGCGCTGATTCGTCCGAGCACGAACGGATTGTTCATCAGGTTCAGTGCTTGCAGCGGGTTGACGGTCCGTGATCTCGGAACGTCGTCTCGGTTGCCGCGATTGAACGCATCCAGCAGTTGCGTAGCGCCGGAAGGATCTCCGGCCTCGGTCTGTACCCTCGGCATTTGCTTCACATCCGGGAGTTGCATGGCGTAACTCACGTCCTGAAGGAATTTGGACACCCTGTACTGGGCCGGCACGCCCGTGGCAATCGTGATCGCGTCAAGAACCTGTTCTGACGTGAGCGGCTCAACCGCATGCCGAACGAAATACCGGTCGTAGCTAGGGCTGTAGAGCCCCTCGTACCGTGACGACAGCTGGTATGTCTGCGAGGTCGCGATCTGGCGCATCAGCCACTTGAGGTCGAAACCAGAGTCGCGAAATCCCCTGCCGAGCCAATCCAAGAGGCCGGGATGAGATGGCTGAATATCCCAGCCCTCCGGCAGCGTTTCGCCCGTCAGCAATCGATCTGGATCGAACTCGTCGGGCGGCTCCACTATACCCCTAGTGAAGAACTCCGCCCAGATGTAGTTGACCGCCGCCCGGGCAAATTGCGGGTCGGATGTGAGGTGGTGGCCGAGCTGCTCGCGCAGCCGGAGATTCGGGTCGTCTGTGACCTCGCTCTCGAACGGGTAGCGCGCGGCTACGTACTTCTCGGGATGGAGGCGGTCGGGCCTGTTCCCCCCCTGCGATTGGGCTCGATAGTAGCCAGTTTCCTCGTCCTCGCCTTGGGTTCCCTCCGGCAGGTCTCGAACGATGTAGTACTGCACGTTATACGGTTGTCCGTTCTTTTTCTTCGCACGGAGCGCCTTCTTCATTTTGTTGGGACCCGACATCCGGGAGAAAAACGCGGCCAGATTCCAGCCTTCCAGTCGCAATGCCCTCGTCCCCCACACGCTAAGGGAATCGAGGTGGCCCGCGCCATCATGGCAGAGGACACATTCCATGGCGGAGACCCCCAAGAAGTGCCGAGACACCATCGACGCTAGGGAGTCATAGGTGTCTTCCCTCGGCCCGCCTCTTGTGTAGCCCCCGGCCACATAGGAGACTGGCGACGGGCCAACCGGATTGATGTCGTAGTTCCGATAGTTCGTTAGGAAGAAGTCGACGTCACCCGCATAGCTCTCGGGATGGTCGCGGCCGTCGGTCACGCCTTCGGCGGCGAGGATCTCCCGTACCATTTGGTCGTAGGGCTTGTTCTGCTGCATGGATTCCAACAGGTACAGATGGAACGCGTCGCGACCTTGCTCGTAACGCTGGAACATCGCAGTCCTGTACGTGTTCTGCAACAGTTCCGCGAAGAACATGGTCCATCGATCGGCCCATTCCGGCGTCTGCAGCAATCTGTCTACCAGATTGGCTCTCTTGTCCACGGCGGGGTCGGAAACGAAGGCGATGACCTCCTTCGGGGTTGGAATCCGACCCGTCAGGTCGAGGCGGGCCCGGCGGAGGAATTCCTCGTCCGATACCAGCGAAGCGAAGGGAATCCCAGCCGCAGCGGCCACACTCTGGATGCATTCGTCTATCCCGGAACACGCACCGGCAGGAATCGCTGAACTGCTCCGTCTTGGCGTGAGGGGGGCTCTCTGCGACCTTGCTGCTGGGAGGCGATCCACTACCCATTGCTGGATCTGCGCCTGCCTTTCCATTGCGCGGTAGTCATCCGCCTTCGTGTGGAGGCGAATGCCATTCGCGGGTCCGAAATAATCGCAGGCTCCGTGATCCGGATACGTCTCGGCGGGCGTTGCCCCGGACGCGGCCGCCCCGACTCCGCCTAGGGCCATTGAGAGGACAGCGGCGAAGGCGCATCGAGCGATCCGCCTGTCGTAGAAGCGCGACATCATACCTCCTGTGTTCAATTGCCGTGCGACCAGCCAGGCAACCGCAGAGCCCAGCACCCCAGCCAGCATAGCGGACCATGGACCGTAGCCGCCAGTTCCGGGCTCAAACCCGGGCAAGGCTGCGAGGCAACTGACGGGTGCTCTGCCTTTCGCTTCCATGCTTGACTACCCAGCGATCCAAGCTGCCGGACGGTGCGATGCTGATTGTGCACGATCATCGTGCAGTTTACAAGCACTGCGTGGTACTTTGCAAGCTTTCCGGCCAAATTCTCCGTAATTCATCATGTTCGCGAGAGCAGGTCGGGTACCGATTCGAATGCCGGGAGTCGCATGGAACGGCACCAACAAGCCGCATGTCAGAAGGGCCAAGGCAATGAAGAAACAAAGGCTTGGCACCTCTTCGAGAGTTCCATTCAAGCGCACCGCGGCGCTATGAAATGATCCCTCTCCTCGGGCTCATTTCTGAATGATCCGCGAGCAGTATAGACAGGGGGCACTCTCATCGCAGGCGGCTCTTACTTTACATCACGCAACTCATCGGTTAACATCGGCAAGGCTGGGTGGCTGGGTTGCTTGCTACAGATGCAGCGCCAGCCGATCAAAACAACGTGCATGGACATGCATGGAGGTGTGGAACCATGAGGCAGTTTGGCGGTCTAGCAATCGCAATCGTACTGGCGCTCGCCATCGGTGCCCCGGCCGCGGGGCAGTCCAGTTTAGCCACCATCACAGGCGTCGTCACGGATTCCGCGGATGCCGTGATTCCGGCTGCCAGCGTCAGGCTCACGAATGTCGAGACCGGTGTGGAGACCGAGGTCCAGACGAACGAGGCGGGCTACTACACACTGGTGAGCCTGATACCCGGCAGCTATGAGTTGGAAACGTACGCGGACGGATTCCGTCGGTTCATCCAGACGAATCTAGAACTCGAGACTGGCCAGAACCTCCGCTTGGACGTTGCACTCGAGCTCGGGGCTGTGACCGAATCGGTGACGGTGACCTCCGCCACACCCACGATCAACTTGGAGCGCGGCGCGGTGAAGGGCGATGTGATCGTGTTCGAGGAAATCCAAGACCTACCCCTGCCCGGTCGAGATTTCACCGACCTCGCTTTCCTCGTCCCGGGCGTGATGCCAAGAGGCCGCGGACAGGGCTCCTTTGCCTCGATCAATGGAGCTCGGGGTGATCAGACAAACTTCTACGTGGATGGCGTCAGCAACCGCAATCCCATCGGCGGCGGCGCACAAGTGCGGCCTCCGTTGGACGCGGTTGAGGAGTTCCGCGTCGAGACATCCGGTTTCTCGGCAGAATTCGGAGGATTCTCGGGCGGCATCATCGGGATCACAATGCGGTCGGGCACCAATGAGATCCACGGCTCCGTGTTCGAGTACCTTCGCAATGAGTTTTTCGATGCACGAGGGTTCTTCGACCAAGAGCGGCTACGGCTACGCCGGCACCAATACGGAGGCACGATCGGGGGGCCTCTCGTGCGCAACAAGAGCTTTTTCCTAGCTAGCTTCGAGGGCCGCTACCAGTCGATCGCCCGAACCCGGCTAGGGACCGTGCCCAGCGCGCTTGAGCGCACAGGCGACTTCTCGCAGTCTCTCGACCTAGCCCGAGCGCTAGTTGGTGGGGTGCCCCCGCCCGTATACCTGAACAACCCCGATCAGAGAGGGGCTTGCAACCGACGCTCCCAAGCGGGGTGCTTTCCGAACAACATGATTCCGGCATCGCAGATCGATCCGGCCGCGGTAGGGCTGGTCGACTTCTACCCGCTGCCGAACCGCGACCACATCCGGCTGAACAGCATCTCGACAGCGACGGATGACGACCAATGGTACCAGACGGTGTTCAAGTTCGATCACAACTTCTCGCCCCGCGACACGTTCGCAGCGAGCTACCAAAAGCGTTACAACAACCTTGAGAACCCTTTCGCGGGAAGTGCGCTGGCGATTTGGGGGGATCAGACCCGGAACCGTCGGGAGTTGGTCTCGTTACGGCATACACATACGTTCTCGGCGACGCTGGTGATGGAGTTCACGGGCGGTTTCAGCCGACGTTCAAACTATGCCAACTCGATCGCGGCTGACTTCGACCCGGCCACTCTCGGACTGCCGGTGCCGGAGGACCTCGATCCGGCGCTGAAGGGCCTGCCGCGCGTGACGGTGCAGGGCTACTGGCCGCTAGGTCAGGGAGCGAACACGCCGCGCGAGCAAGCTGTCTGGGACGTGCAGGGGACGGGCAAGATCTCCTGGGTCCGGCAAACCCACACAATCAAGGCTGGCTTCGACTACTCGCGGACGTTGTACGACCAGCCGCAGTACAACAACGTTCGCGGCAACTTCCGGTTCGGCAGGAGGTTTACGCGCCATTCGGTGGGCGACCTGCTGCTGGGACGCCTCCAGTCGGTCAACCGTCGTGTCCAAACCACATTCAACGAATTGCGCGCCGAGGGTGTCGGGATGTTCATCAACGATGACTGGAAGGTGGCGCGCAACCTGACCTTGAACCTGGGCCTCCGCTATGAACTGGAGTTGCCCCCCTACGACTTGGGCGACCGCCTTTCCACGTATCTCCCGGAACTAAACAAGGTCGTGCTCGCGGGGGACAAGAGCCTGCCCGACCTAGACCAAGTTCTCGCAGAGCACGGGCTCGAGGACCGAACAGTGCTAGCCGGTGACATTGGCATGACCCGCCGTCTCATCGACATCGACTACAACAACATCGCGCCGCGCATGGGATTCGCCTGGCGTCCCTTGGCAGGCAACCGGACAGTGTTCCGCGGAGGGTACGGGATCTTCTACCAAGGCTACCTGTTGGGACCGGTGCGTAGCCAGTTGGCAGGAACATTCCCGTTCACGTTCAACCAGACGTTCAACTCGACGGGGCGATCCGGCGCACCGCCGCCGACGCTGCAGAACCCCTTCCCGGAAGGTCGGGCACGGAGTGGCGGATCTGGAATCCAAAACGTCAACGGTTTCGATCCAGATCCCCCAACCGCCTACATGCAGCAGTGGAACCTAACGATCGAGCGGGACCTAGGAAACGGGCAGGCACTGGAAGTCGGGTATGTCGGATCCAAGGGCACCCACCTGCAGAGGCGCTACAACCTGAACCAGCCGATCCGGGACCTCGACCTAGCGACCGAGTCTGCCAACGGCACGCTGGTCTTCGATAGGCCCATCGAGGATTTCAACAACCTCCAGTACACCTCCTTCGGCTCGAACTCAACGTATCACGCGATGCAGGTGTCGCTCCGTCGCCGAAGCCGGAGCGGGCTCTTCTACCGCATCAACTACACCTTCGGCAAGTCCATTGACGATGCCTCGTCCGCAATCGACAACTTTGGGACCGGCGGTACCGGCGCGGCCGACACGTTCAACCTGAAGCTGGATCGCGGCCGGTCGAACTTCGACCAGCGTCATAGCGTCACGGTCGCCACGCGCTATCAAGTGCCGATCGGCAAGGGGCGGCGGTTCCTGCCCGGCCTCCGGGGCCCGGCGCAGGCCATCGTCGGCGGGTGGCAGCTATCCACCACGCTGAGAACGTATTCCGGGCAGCCTTTCACCGTGCGGACGGCGAACGTAGACCTCAACGCAGGCGAGTCGCAGCGACCCAACCGGGTCGGGCACGGATACCTAGCCTCGGACGCTTTGCCGGGAATGAAGGGGGTCGACTTCCCGTGGTACGACCTGACAGCGTTCGAGCGTGTGCCGTGCATCGGAACGGAAAACCGCAACGGTGTCGAGTGCGTCGAGAGCGCGTACGGGTTCTCGCCGTTCCAGGTTGGCAACTCGGGCCGCAACATCCTCGACATGCCGGGGGAGTTCAACCTCAACGTCAGTCTGCAGAAGAACTTCCAGTTCGAGGGGCGGCGACGCCTCCAGGTCCGCCTCGACGCGTTCAACGCCCCGAACTTCACGCGCCTCGGCAATGTCAACGGCCTAGCCGCGCAGTTCGACTCGATCCAAGGGGGCCTGATCATCAACGCACGCGCGCCCCGCATTATGCAGGCGTCCTTGACGTTCCGGTTCTAGCCGGTCGGAAGAAGGGATCGCATCGCTGGACGCGCACCAACGAGGGCCGGGACGATTTACCCGAGCCTCATCCACTCTCCGCAGGCAGGGAGTTGTGCTCGGGCAACACACCGAGTCTTGCAAGGTGACATCAGGCGCACCTGCGGCAACGATCAGACCGGCTTCGGCGGTGCCGTCCCAGTTACCCGGACTTGGGAGCGCGCCCCCGAAGCCCTCGGTCGCTCAACGGAGGCAACGCACCGTAGTCGGGCGCTAGACTGAAATTCACCCAAGCCGGACATATTTTCTCACTCGTAAGTGCTTGGCTCATAACGAGTTCCGCACTTCCATGAGCCGTTTTAACTTGCCCAATTTTGGGCTGAGGTGATCATCGGCTCTCCTCGATGGGCCGGGAGGAACGATCCTCCAGCAACGAAATGCGGCCGATGATGTCCACGATGGTCACCGAAAGCTCGACCCCGAATGCGTCCGTGAGTTGTATTGGTCTACGGAGGCGAAAATACACCGGTTGCTGCTGACCCTGTTCGATGGCGATGTTGTCCGCGTACAGGTACGTCCTGTCAGAAGTATCTCGTATCGGATTTAGCCGACCCGTTAGTTCGGGGAGATGCCCTGTTCCTGAGGGGAAGATCGCCGAGCCACCGGTCGGCAACCGCTCAAGAGAAAGCAGAAGGCCTCCTTCTCGCGGAATCCAATCGTGCTGCAGCCCCGCAGCGTACCCCGGCGCAGCGGCATACACGGTCATCGGCAAATGCGTGCTGTGTAGGTCGAATGCCACTTCACCGGCTTCATCCGTCTTGCCCTGCCTCCAAGTCTTGTCGGGAAGAGCGCGACAACATCGATTGCAGGCAGCGGCTCTCCTGCCGAATGCACTGCGACGGTGGCCTCGGAGGGTGTGGGCTGAAGTTCGGCTGCAGGAACGCTCAGTACCAGACTCGATTCACCCACCAAGCTGTACTTCGCTGGCATTCCAGCTGTTTCCTGCGTCTCCTTTACTGTGAAACAAGCCGAGGCTGCGGACAAACCTACGCAACCCGCGCTCACTTCCAATGAGCGACCACCTGCGAGGGGCGCTAGCCCAACGTCGGATCGTCACGCCAATCCGGGCAGCCCCGTCCTATGGCCCGAGCCGATCGCTGATTCCAATGCAGGCAAGCGCACCCGCGTCTCAAGCTCAAGACCATAGGATCGCACAAGAGCCCAGTGAACGATCGCCTCGACCGTTTGATGCATACGGGGTGGCTGCACGCGGCCATGGGTGTTTAGCTACAGATGGACTTGTCGACTGCTGGGGGCATACAGACGTTCGGACGTTACTGGCCAGGCCCTTGCTTGACTACTTGCGTTCTTGCCTGACAGCACGCGAAGCAATGCGTGCGCTTGGATCCGGTCAGGCGTCGAATGGTGGTTCGAGTCGGGAACCGGTCGCTCGTCGGGAGGTGTGGCCAGCGGTCACCTCACTAGGGTCAGCGCCTTGCCACGCCGCTTCCGGCGCGGGCGGCTCGCTTCGCTACAATCCCGCAATGCAACGGCCTTGGCCGACCGCTCCTGGCCCGCCGACGCCTTGCCACCGCGACCTGCCATGTCCTTCATCGAGATGCGCCTCCCGCACGACGCCGCCTTCAAGCGTTTCGTGCTCAACCTGATCTTTGTCCGCCACCTGCTGCACGCCTTTCCTTTGGCCGGTATCGATGCGGCTGAGGTCGTAGCCATCGAGGACGCCAGCGCCAACTTGGTCGATCCCAGGCTGGGGCAGCGCCTACCCGACGGCGTCTGGCGGCTGACCCTGCAGGACGGCACCATCACCTTCCTGCTAATCGAATGCCAGTCCGAGGTGGACCCGAGCATGCCGTTCCGCATGCTCAACGCGGTGTCTGCGCTGTATCTGGCTCTCAGCCAGTCTCCGCCGCAGCAGCCGGAGTATTCCGCTGGGTCCGTTCCGCGCGTCAAGCATCTGACGATCTACAGCGGCCAGCGACCCTGGAGCGCGGCCGGGGAAGTGGGCCAGGCCATCACGGTGCGCTGTGCGGAGGCGGAGCGGGACATCCCGCGCATGCAGTGCCCGGTGCTGGACCTGCGGCGTTGGCCGGACCCTGGCGGCGACGGGAACATCGCGGTGCTGCTGGGCCGGCTGCAGCGCTGCGAGAGTCCCGAGGAACTGCTCGCGGCGGCGGAGCCGCTCAAGCAATGGTACGGCAGCGAGAGCCACGCCGGTCTGGCCGGGGCGTTCGCGGC
>JAJEHF010000001.1 GCA_022823865.1 Bryobacterales bacterium | reverse complement strand
AGGCGCGGGCAGCAGCGACGCGATCCAGGGACGGGTCAAGCAGTTGCGGGCGCAGATCGAGGAGACGACGTCAGACTACGACCGGGAGAAGCTGCAGGAGCGTTTGGCGAAGCTGGTCGGGGGCGTGGCGGTGATCAAGGTTGGCGCGGCGACCGAGACGGAGATGAAGGAGAAGAAGGCGCGCGTGGAGGACGCCATGCACGCCACGCGAGCGGCCGTCGAGGAAGGCATCGTGCCAGGCGGTGGCGTCGCCTTGGTGCGCGGCGGGTCCGCGCTCGACGGCGTCAGCTTGGAGGATGCCGACGAGCAGACCGGTGTCAACATCGTCAGACGCTCTCTGGAGGCGCCCTTGCGCTGGATCGCCCAGAACGCGGGCCAAGAAGGCGCCATCGTGATCGAGCGCGTGCGCAACGAGGAAGGCAACACGGGCTATGACGCCAATGCCGACCGCTACTGCGATCTGGTGGAGGCCGGCATCATCGATCCGGCCAAGGTCACCCGCAACGCCCTGCAGAACGCGGCTTCGATAGCTGGCCTGATGCTCACCACGGAAGCGACCGTGCATGAGATACCCGAGGAGCAGTCGGCCGCGCCTGCCGGGCCTCCGGACCACGACTTCTAGGTCATTGGTCACAAGCGGGTGCAGCCGCGACAGCGGATCGCGGCGCACCCGCTTGACACTGGGGAATTCACGCCCAGAGTGTTTGCGAATACGCAGTGCTCCCGCTAGCGCGCGAAGGATATCGAGGCAAGCTGTGCTCCGCGCTAGGAGCGGATTTTGCCAGCCTGCGGGGCGCGTCGGTAGACGTTCGTCCCATCGACCGATTCGTGACCAAGCCAATACGTGACGCCCTCGATCGTGCGCAGCTGGAGCGCTAGGTCCCAAGCAGAGCGGCTAGAGCCCTCCGCTGCTGTCAATGACGGTTGCTCTCAGAGATTCCTCAGGAACTCGAGCACGCTTGGGTCTTTCCTCCAGGGCTTGGCTTCGGGCTCGCCATCCGCGCTGCAACACCCAAGGGTCCTCCGCCTGGCACCAACATCAATCTCGATGTAAACGCCGGCGAGTGGTTCGCCCGGGCCCGAAGCCTCACCAAAGAGTGAGTGCAGGATAAGCCTGAATCTGGGGATCGGGCGTGACCAGCGTCAGGCCATGAACAATTGCCTGCGCAACCAACCCCCGGTCGAACGGGTCACTGTGATACGGAGGAAGGCGGGCATCGTGCGCGGCGCAGTCTTCGTCGAACGCAAGCGGTTCGAGGCCGAGCCACTTCCGGCGGCTAGCGACGTATGACATGGGGCGGCACAGGCAAGCGCAGCCGCCCGAGCCGATGCTTCATTGCGATCTCCAAAGCCGACAGCGCGCTGAGATAAACCGTGTTGGCCGGGCCGGCGCAGTTCTCTCTCGCTGCGTCCGACTGTGTGGAGTCATCCGTCGCCAGTCAATGGAAGGTGCAGGCGTCCAGCAATAGTCTTATCGCGGCGCGGCCCCACCCTCGAAAGACTCAATCAGTTCAACCGGCAGTGGTTCGAAGAAGCTGTCGGGAATCTTCATTCCACGATCAATTCCGGTCCGACGCGGGGCCGTCCGTTCCAGGGGAATAGGCCGCAGTTCGGCGACTGGAATGTTGCGCCTGCAGATAACAACAGTCTCGCCGCTCTGCGCTTGGTCCAGTAGAGACGAGAGGAGGGCCTTCGCCTCTGCAATATTGACCTTGGTCATAGTCCAACAATCATGTACCTGACATGAACATGACCGAGTTTAGTGCAACGAATTCGTGAGCGCGGCCACCGCGCCGACCCTCCACCACCACGCCGACCCTCTCGAATCAGAACACCGGCCCTTTTCAATCGGAGCGCTGATTCTCCTCGTTCAGAATGCGCAGCAGGAGTGAAGCCGGCGATTCCCCTCGGTGGCATCGAAACGCTTCCGGAACGCGCACTCCGGCGTCGACATACAAGTGGTGTACCGCCTCGCGGACTGGCCGGAGGGGTATTACAAGCATTTCTTCCGTGCTGAAATAGGGATATGGCGAAGGTCACGAGCAAGCTGCAGGTGACGATCCCACAATCGCTCGCCCTCCAATACTCCATTCGGCCTGGGGATTCGATCTCGTTTCAAGCGGCTGGCGACGTCATCCAGCTGCTGCCTCCCGATGTGGCCACTCGTCCCCAACTTGACCGACTCGAGCGACTAGTATTGTTTGATGCGGGAACGGAGCGGCAGCGAGCCCGCGAGTCCAGCGCCAAGCGACCGGCAGCCAAGAGGCGAGGATGGACACGCGAGGCGCTATGCCAGCGCGGCCCCTCCGATTGATAGCACCGTATTCGAGTACCGCTAAGGCGCTCGCTTCCGCCGGAAGCAAGAGATCGCCAACGACATTCTCCGCTCGGCAATCGATGCAGCCGACGCTAGGGTCTCGCATCAGGTGCTCGCCGAGTTCATGGCGGCGACGACACGGGGCAAACCCGGCACCCAACTGCACAGCGCTCCAGGGGCCCTGCGCGAGGCGGATGACATCTGGGCTCAGTTTCCGATCATCTATCCGAACGAGGCCGACGTAGCGGACGAGACTGCGTGCTAGCGAGTCGCTCATTCGGCAAGGGATTCCTATACTTGACGGTACGCGGCGAGGCTCCGTCGCGAATGCGCCATGCCTCTCCCGCCACATTGGGATGAACTCAAGGCGGCAGCTTGGGAGTTGCCTGCCGCGCCCGGTATCTACCAGTTCATCGGCCGGGACGGCAAGGTCTTGTACATCGGCAAGGCCAAGAGCCTGCGCGACCGGGTCCGCAACTATTTCTCGAACGAAGCCCTAGCCGATGTCAAGCGCGGCGGCCTGCTGTCCGAATCCCGCTCCATCGGCAACATTCTCGTCAACAACGAGAAAGAAGCGCTTGCTCTTGAGAACAACCTGATCAAGCAGCACAAGCCGAAGTACAACATCCTGCTGCGCGACGACAAGACCTATCCCTACATCAAGCTGACCAAGGAGAAGTATCCGCGAGTGTACGTCACGCGTCGGCTCAAGAAGGACGGCTCGACCTATTTCGGGCCGTATTTCCCCGGCAATCTCGCCCACCGCCTGGTGCGGTTCATCCACCGGCATTTCAAGCTGCCGTCGTGCAGCATCGACCTGACGCGAGCCCACCCGCGGCCCTGTCTCGAGTACCACATCCACCGCTGTTGGGGGCCGTGCGTGAAAGGCTTGGTCTCGGACGACACATACCAGCGCGCCGCCGAGGATGTAAGGGCGTTCTTGGGCGGGCGGCGGCACCAGTTGGTGCGCGACCTGCGAGAGAGGATGCTTCGGGCGTCCGAAGACCTGGAGTTCGAAAAGGCTGCCAGCCTGCGCAACCTGATCGCGACCGTGGAAGAGATCACCGAGCGCCAGCGCATGGCGGCCGCCGAAGGGCGCGACATCGACATATTCGGCGTCCACGCGGAGCCCCCGCTGGTCGCCGCCAATATCTTCCATGTCCGCAACGGCCGGGTAGTCGATCGCCGCGAGTTCTATTGGGAGGACGCGGCCGATTACGACGAGGCCGAGTTCCTCGCGAGCCTGCTCCCGCAGGTCTATCTGGGCCAGAGGCACGTGCCCGCCTTGGTACGGGTGCAGCGGGAATTCGAGGGGATGGCGGCCTTGGCGGAGCTTCTGGCAGAGAACCGCGGGGCCAAGGTGGAGATTGCCGTGCCGCTGCGGGGCTCTAACCGCGCATTGTTGGACCTTGTCGTCACGAATGCCCGCAGTTGTTTCGAGCAGCGCTTCAGGGTGCGCAAGCCGACCGCGGACCAGATGGCCGAGGCATGGCGCGACGCCCTGAACCTCCCGCCTGCCGAGGAGGGCGAGAAGTCCAACAACCGCATCGAATGCTTCGACATCTCGCACACGCAAGGCACCGAAGTGGTCGCCTCGATGGTTGTGTGGGAAAACGGCCGCATGAAGAAGAGCGCCTATCGAAAGTTCATCGTCGGCAGGCAAGCCAACGATGACTTCGCCGCCATGAGGGAAGTCGTCCGGCGGCGCTACTCCCGCCTGCAGGCGGAAAGGAAGGGATTCCCACTGTTCGTGCTGGTCGATGGCGGCATCGGCCAGTTACACGCGGCGGCCGAGGCGCTCGAGGAACTCGGCGCCGCCGCGCTGCCGCTGGCCGCGATCGCCAAGCGGGAGGAAGTTCTCTACGTGTTCGGGCAGGAAGACGAGCCGCTCATCCTCGACCGCTTCAGCCCGATACTGCACGCCGTCCAACAGATCCGCGACGAAGCCCATCGCTTCGCGATCACGTTCCATCGGCAGCGCCGCTCCAAGCGGGCGCTGCACTCGGAGCTCCTGGACATTCCCGGAGTCGGCGAAACCACCGCCCGCAAGTTGCTGACGCAGTTCGGCAGCGTCGCCGGAATCCGCGAGAGCGGCTTCGAAGATCTGTCCGCTGCCGTCGGCCGTCAGCGCGCCGCCGCCATCCGCGCCCACTTCGCCGGGGCAGCCGAGGGTCAGGCCCAGCAGTTATAGAAGCCGTCCTTGGTCTCGACCTCGATCGCGGTGCCGTAGACATCCGACAGGACATCGTTGGCCAGTAATCGCTCCTTCGGGCCGTCCGCGTGCAGACGCCCGTTCTTCAACAGAATGACTCGCGACACCTCCGGAATGATGTCCGGAAGGTGGTGGGTCACATAGATGAGGCTGGTGCCCAGGGCTGCTACGCGGCGCAACGTATCGCGCAACTCGATGGCGGCGCGGAGGTCCAGTCCGTTAGAGGGTTCGTCGAGCAGCAGGGCGCGGGGCTCGTTGACGAGCGCGCGGCCGATCACCACGCGCTTGGCCTCGCCCGTGGACATGGCATTGACCGGCTTGTCCCTCAGGTGCTCGGCATGCATTAGCCGCAGCACTTCCTCTCCGCGGGCTTCCATGGCGTCGGTGACGGGATGCTGCGGCCATAGCTCGAAGCTGGAATAGTAGCCGGACAAGACCACGCTGCGGCCGGTGGCACTCTTGGAACACGCTTGGACCATCTCGTTGGACACGACCGCGATCAGCTTGCGCATGTCGTGGACGTGCCAGTCGGAGCGGCCGAACACCTTCATTACCGGGCCGTAGCGCCGGACCGGATGGTCGTAACGCATCATCGTGCGGATCAGGGTGGACTTGCCCGAACCGTTCGGGCCAATGATGGCCAGGTGCTGGCCACAAGGAATGGTGAGCGACAGGCCGTCCAGGGCCAAGGTCTCGCCGCGATAGACGGTGATGTTGCGGAACTCGAGGAGCGGCGGGTCTGGCGCGGCTTCAATCATCGGGCTTTCCGTCGGATTCCGCTCAGCGTGCAGCCGACCTGTAGGTGAGCTGTAGCTCGCACACAGTCGCGCGGAGGCGTGGATGGTGCGCTACGGCTTTGCCGTGCAGGCCAACGCTGCCCATCGATGCGTCCAGTGGGTGCTCCGATCTGAAACCGGCGCTATCAGATGTCCATTATGAACGGACAGTCGCCGACTCGCGCCACTCCGACGGCGGCGTCCGATCGAGGAACTCGAACGACTATTCGCTCTCGCTTCCTGGCACGACCACGAATGTGACGGGGATGGAGGCAAGCGTCCCTTGAGTCAGAGCATTCGTTGTGGAGTGTAGGATCTTCAGGTGGCCGTTGTGGGTGTCAGGGTCCATGCCTGCACTGCGAGGCCTGACGCGGACCTCGGCAGTGGCTCCGCTCGCAATGCTGCTCCGCGGCGGACTCGTGAAGAGCCAGACCCTGTCCCCAAGGAAAGTGAACACTGCAGTGCCGTTCCCGGCATTGGTGATTCGAACGATTTGGGCTGCGGGGTCCGAACCGAGCGGCGCCACGAACGTGAGTGCCCGCGGGCGTGCGGTGGCTGACAACCGGGAGGACGTCTCTGTCTCGACTGCGGCGGTCAGTGTGCCTCTGATCCTAGTTCGGGGCGAATAGCCGACAAGGCTGACGAAATAGGTGCTGGATGAGTTGAGTGGCGGATTCGAGTCGCGGTTGATGACGACCGTCTCGGCACTGCCCGGCCGATTCGATTGGAATTCTGCATCGAACGCAGGAGTCTGCCCGTCTGCGCCATACTCCCAGCGAACGCGATCCCGGTCGGCGTGGACCAATAGGTCGACTTCCACCCCTGGGGTAGACGCCTCGAAACTGAACCGAACTTCGCCGGCGTCGGATGGAGGCTCGAAGCGAAACGACGCCTCTTCGTCATGGAGAGAGAACCGGCGGTTGTTTTCAGCGAGGTCTACGGAGACAGGGTGCCCGACCCGTATCCGCTGGGCTTGCGAAAAGAATGCCTCGAGATGCGTCGGCCCCCCCATCGCGATCGTAACGTTCGACTCCCGGCTTGCGATGTCGCCCGACCAGCGCACAAACTCCCAGTCCGGGTCCGGAATCGCCGTCAGGTGGACGGTCGCCCCGTCGCTGTAGTACCCGTCGCCTGACGAGGGCTGAACGTTAATCGAGCCCCCTTCGGATCTCGCTACCCGGGTTGACAGCGGATACTCATAGACGAAATTGGCTGTGATCCCACCGCCCCCTCTCGGCAGGGCCAGGCCTTGAGTGCGCGCCTCGCCGTTGCTCCAGCTCTCGAAACGATAGCGCCGCCGCCCGCCGTATGGAACGGGCCGGACCTCATCTGCGGCGAGTTGGATCAGATTGTTTCTTACATCGGTCACGATCGTCGCCGGACCATAGGTCCAGTACTCGGGGTTCGAGTCATAGTAGCCATGGATCCTAACGACGAACGGCTCTACGTTTGCATCGATCCGGAAGATTGGACGATTCGTGAAGTAGGCCTCGAACACCTTCCCCGGTCGGTCTGCAATCCATGTCGCCGGGTTTGAGGACACTCCGTGGCGACCCCTCGTTACACCGCGCCAGTGTTGGAAATGATAGGCGGCATCCGTTCCGGGAAATGCCTGGGCTTGGACCTCCGTGCGCTCTGTGTAGTAGCCATCCGGTGAATACGGGCGGAGCTCGACACTGCCTTGATCGGCTGGATAGACTGCCGTCCCGACCCGATGCTGCACAATGAAGTTCGCCTCCAGCCATGTCCGGTCGGCCGTAGCGGTCACGTCGCGCGAGCGGGCGCTCCCGTCGCTCCAGCGGCCGAACAAGTAACGGCTATCTTTTTTTGTCTGGGCCACTGGTGCCTCGACAGAATGGTTGCTTCCATTCATCCAGTCGAAGCGCGCCGGTGTAGCTACTTGCACACCGTCAACGACAATTTCCAGGCCGGGCGGGTTCGTCGAGATCACTGTCGTGGTCGGCAGTGTCCCGTACAGTCGTGCTACGCCATCGATGTCCCCCGGGGAGAGTCCTGCCGAGGGAATGTTCATCCCGGGTGGCACGGTCTCAAGCACGCGACCGCCGTTCGAAGAGTAGCCTCCAATTCGGTAGTGCATCACGGAGGAGTAGTTGTACGGTCCCGACGCCGGATGCACTGCCGAATAAGCGCCTTGGCCCGTCTTGTCGAGATTCTCATAAAGTACAGTCACGTATGCGTCACGGTCTTGGCGTTGGTGCTCGTGCCACAGTCCAACCGCATGGCCAATCTCATGGGCAACGGTATCGGCGTCGCAGCCGTACGGCGCTAAAGAAATCTGCTGTTCCCCGCCGACCATCCCAACGCTCGACCGGCAGTGCCCCGACGAAACGTTCAGGAACCGTACATAGTTCTCCTCCGTTGTACGCGCGATCAAGGAAACCACTGTCTTGTCGTTCCACTCCCCAATCGCTTCAAGGATATTTTGGCGCTGCTCGTCGGAGACAAGCTCGTCGATCGCATACGGAACGACACCCCCGGGCCAAAGGTATCTCGAGCTTCTTGCGGAGAGATCACGCCGACGCAGACCCGGCAGTTCACGGCCCTTATCCGATCTCGGGGTGGGTGCTCTCGGCCCGAACTCGCCGACTCTGCCAAGAACAATGTCACCAGCATGGACGGCGACACCGTCGATCAACGTATAGGGAAGCGCCATTCCGCGAAAATTCGCAATCCCGGACCCTTCTGGCGCCGGGCCCTGCGGGGCAGGAAAGGGGACCGCCTGCAGGCGGTCCGCCCGGGGTGGCCTATCTGCGCCTTCCCGCGGTTGTGCGCCCACAACCAAGCACGAGACCGCGATCAGGAAGAGAGATCGGATGGATGCACCGCTATGGCAAGCCCAGGCCAAGGCTCATGATATGGGACGCCGTCGGCCCACTTGTGGCCCTCGACGGTTCAGTCGGAGTCCGATCTTGCTGATTCGGCCGCTGACCGCACGGCCCGCCGACCTCGATAGAGCCGGGCGCCTGCCAGCCCAGCCGCGACCAATGCCGCCCACGCCAGCACCGCGGGCAGCCACTCCGCCCAGCCGACATCGTACTGCCCCAGGACGTCTCCTCTCTCCATCGTCCAGTGCCATGCTTCGTGCGCCGCGAACGCTGAAAGGATGATCGTGCCCAGCCGCTCGGCGACCACGTAACGGAAGAGCAGCGCCAGCGCCGGCACCAGCAGCGCCAGCGCGAACAACTGCCCCAGTTCGACCCCGACGTTGAAGGCGACCAGAGATGTGATCAAATGCCCTCCGGCGAACTGCAGGGTCTCTCGCAGAGCGAAGGAGAAGCCGAAACCGTGGATCAGGCCGAACCCGAGCGCGACCAGCCAGCGGTGTCGCGCCGTGCCGACGATGTTCTCCAAGGCCATGTAGACAATCGAGACGGCGATCAGGGCCTCGACCAGAGGTGGGAACCACAGCGCATCGGGCGCGAAGTCCAGTGCGCTGCCGATCAGAGTGATCGAGTGCGCCACTGTGAAGGCGGTGACGATCAGGACCAAGGGCTTGAAGCGGCGCAGCGGAATGACCAAGCAGAACAGGAACAGCAGGTGATCCGGGCCATCGAGGATGTGGACGAAACCCAGCTGGACGAAATGCCAGGCAGCTTGGAACCAACTCGGATCCAGGATCACCAGTCCGGGGTCTTCCGAGAACTGATAGGCCCGGGTCGTGCCATCGGCCAGATAGAACTGCAGGGTGAGCGAGACCCGCTCCGCAAGGTGGCCCAGGCCGGCCCGAAGCGAGAATTCCGACTCCTCCGACCCGATGGGAAAGTCCAGACGCACATCGAACATCACCTGGTCCCAGACCAGCCTTTCGGCATTGTCGGGCTTGGCTTCGGCAACCCGCGCGAGAGCGAGGTCGATGTCCGTGAAGGACTTATCGGACGGAAGCGAAATCTGGGTTCCTGAGATGACCGGCGGTGGCACACGCTCGCCGTTTTCGTAGATTTCCACGAACGGCACGATCCACTGTGCGGCCAGGTCGGCCAAGCGCGGCTCCAGCGCAGCGATGTCTAGGTAGCCAGGCCCGAACTCCGGCACTTCCACGTCCCGCATCGAGTTCAGCGGCAAGCGCATCACGAGTTGGAAGCTGTCGCCATCCGCCCTGACCAGAGTGCGCGCAACCACTTCGCTGGGGATTTCGTGGGCCGCGGCGGAACTGGCGAGTAGCAGGCCAAGACTGCAGAGGAAAGAATTCGCGCGAATCATGGAGATCAGCTTGCCCTACCTCTACTTAAGCAAGTATGATGGCCTAGGCCGAAAAGGGCCGGACAAGACCAATGACAACTGCACTTCGCTCGACACTGGCCGCAGTGGCCCTTCTCGCCCTGCTCGCAGCCTGCACGACTCCATCCGAAGAGCCGATGGCTGCTGCGGATGGCCCAATGGCTCCCGTCTTCGAGGTCGATCCTCTGTGGCCCAAGCCGCTTCCTAACCACTGGTTGCTTGGAACCGTCATCGGGGTGGACGTCGACGACCAAGACAATGTCTGGATCGTCCATCGCGGCAGTTCGCTGGAACGCAAGGAACTCTACGCGACTTGGGACCCGCCGGCGTCCTACTGCTGCTTCGCCGCACCGCCGGTGCTCGCTTTCAACCAGGAGGGCGAGCTGATCGAGCACTGGGGCGGCCCCGGCGATGGCTATGACTGGCCGACCTCCAATCACGGCGTTGACGTCGACCACAAGGGCAACGTCTGGATCGGTGGCAACGGCCGCGGCCCATCCAAGGAGGCCGCGGCGCTGCCGCACCACGAAGACGCGATGGGCAAGGGACGCGTCCACGACAGCATGGTGCTGAAGTTCACGCGCACCGGCGAGTTTCTGATGCAGATCGGCAAGCCGTTTGCGGGCGAGGGCAGCCACGACCTGAAGAACTTCAAATTGCCCGCCAAGACGCTGGTCGACCCCAATACGAACGAGCTGTACATTGCCGACGGCTACGGCAACCGGCGGGTGATCGTGCTCGACGCGGACACCGGCGAGTACAAGCGGCACTGGGGGGCCTATGGCAATGAGCCGGACGACACGCAGCTGCCGGCCTACACGCCTGGCGACAAGCCGGATCAGTTCCGCACGCCCGTGCATGGGATCGCGCTCGCGGACGACGGCATGGTCTATGTGTGCGACCGCACCAATGACCGCATCCAAGCGTTTACAGCGGACGGAACGTTCGTGAAAGAGACGTGGGTCGAACCTGACACGCTCGGCGACGGGTCGACCTTCGATGTCGCACTCTCGCGGGATCCAGAGCAGAAGTACCTGTACGTCGCGGACGGAGCGAACCAGCGCATCCACATCCTCGACCGCGAGTCGCTGGAGACGCTGACGAGCTTCGGCGACGGCGGCCGGCAGCCCGGCCAGTTCTACGCGGTCCACAGCGTGGCGACCGACTCGATGGGCAACCTCTACACCACCGAGACCTACCGCGGCCAACGCGTTCAGCGGTTCTTGTACAAAGGGCTGGCCCCGGTTACGGAGGAACAGCAGGGTGTAGTCTGGCCGACCGACTGACTCGCGACTGTCTGTTCATGGGCTGACTGCCGCAGCGTGCTGCGCGGACGGCTACGAGTCCTGTCCGGCTGCGTGGCCTCTTGCTATCGGCCGGCCGGGTGCTGGTTCAATGGCGGGTCCTGCCGAGCAAGCCTGCAGCAGGGCTTGCCTCGATTGCGCGAGCTCCTGCGGTTTAGCTGCTGAACTCGTCTAGGCAACGGTCGAGTCGAAGGGTGCCGATCGCCCCCCGGCGGTTTCCCGCGCGTCAGCGCCGGAACAGCGATGCTGTCCGACGGACACGTGGCAGCAACTGCCCGGCTAACTTGGGATTCCTCATTCCGGGCGCCTCGCACAGGCAGTGCAGTCCCACCCTTTGAACCCTTTACACTTAGGCAGGCGTAAACGACTACAGGGAGGGCGACCGCTCGGTCGGTTACATCTCTTCGCCTGCCGCACGGATGGACATTGCCCCGCGCAAATTGCTCGATGCTGCGCTCGCCGATTCGGAGGCGTTCGCGCGCATCGTCGACCATACGCAGGGGATGGTGTACGGGGTGGCCTTTGGGTTCTTCTCCAACCGTGCCATCGCGGAAGACTTGGCGCAAGAGGCGTACTTGGAGCTGTTCCGCAACCTCGGCAGGCTGCAATCAGACATGCACCTCGTGAACTGGCTGCGGCAGACCACGGTGCGCAAGTGCATCGACTACGCTCGGCGCAAGAAGCATGCTCCACACGCGAGTCTGGATTCCATCCCGGAGCGCTCAGTCGACCCGGTCGAGCCGGATCCCCGCTTGGCCGCCGAGCTTGGCCGCAAGGTCGCTGACCTTCCTACGAAGATGCGCATGGTGATCGTGCTGCGCTTTCAGGAGGACCTCAAGCTCCACGAGATCGCAGAGGCGTTGGACATCCCGGTTAACACCGTCAAGACCCTGCTGCGACGGGCGCTCATTCGGCTCAGACCCAAGGTCGCCCACCTACGACAGGAGGTTTCCTATGTCCCTGTGGGACGATAGCCGTCATCTCGAGCAAGAGCTCCGCCGCGTGATGGCGCGGTCGCAAGCGCCGTCCGGGCTTGGCCTCCGCGTCATGGCGCGGATTCGCGACGAGGCTCGTCGACCGGCGGGGGATTCGCTACAGGCGGCCTCTTCCGGCAAGGCCTGGTTCCGTGGCGGGTGGGCGCTGGCCGCATGCGCGTGCGTCGCCTTGCTCGTGGCGATCTTCGCTTGGCCTAGCGAAGAAGAGGGGTTGCAAGCCCAAGCGGCGGACATGGCCGAGGTCGAACGAGAACTCGTAGAGGTATTGCAGCTGGCGGGCAGCCAGTGGAACCGGGCGCAAGAGCTGGCATTCCCAATCGGACAGGACAATGAACATGACTAAGACTTACCCACTCCAGGTCATCGTCGGCATCGTCGCCGCGGTGCTGGTGCTCGCCGCTCCAGCATCGCTGCGGGCGCAGAGCCAGTCCGACGACGCCGCCTTGGAATTCTCCGACTTGGAGGCGAAGGCTGACGAAGTCGTCAAGGTGAATCTTTGGGGACGCCCGCTCGAGCAGGCCAAGAAGCTGCTCGGATTGCGAAAGAACGTCACCGCATCGGTGCGCAGCTTCATGAGCGGCCTGACTGCCGTGTACCGGCGAACGTACCGCTTTCGCAAGGGACGAGCCAGCGAGGACGATGTCAGGCCCGTGCACCAGCAACTGGCCGACGATGGCTGGGTGCCCTTGATCGAGGCCGCCGACCGCGACAAGCCGCAATCGCTGTCGGTCTACTCGTACTACGACAACGAACAAGTCGCGGGCATGACTGTGGTCTCAACGGATTCCGACGAGGTGACGGTCCTGAAAATCATCGGACCGGTTGACTTCGAAGCCCTCTCGGAGATTGGCAGCGGCCTTGGCCTGCCCGTGATGAACGTAGCCACGTCTGAAATCCGAAAGCTGTCGAGCCAGACCGCCGGCAGGTGAGTCTCAGTCCAATATCGTCCCTTCCGGGCTGAGCCTGCGGATGTTGGCGAAGCCCAGCTCCCGCACGCCGGCTTCGATCTCGGCCAGGTCGCCTACCACTACCCAGACAACGCTATCCGGTCGCACGATCTGCCTGGCGGCGGCCTCGACATCGTCCAAGCCCACCGCACGCATGCGGTCGGCATACGTCTCGAAGTAGTCTTCGGGCAGGCCGTGCTTGAGGATCTTGACTAGCGCGCCCAACACAGCGCGCTTCGTCTCGTACTGCCCAGGCAGCCGCAGCGTGCGGTTTCTCTGGGCCTTTTCCAGCTCCTCGGCTTCGGGAGGACGCGGTCCCAAGATGTCGCGCAGCTCCCGGTCCATTTCGATCATCGATTCCTTGGTCTTGTCAGTCTGGACTGGAGCGTACGCCATGAACAGCCTCGGTCCGACCGCATCGATCAGCGTGCTCCTGGCGCCGTAGGCCCAGTGCTTGTCCTCGCGGAGGTTCATGTTGATGCGAGAGGTAAAGCTCCCGCCGAGGATCGAATTCATCGCCTCAATGGAGATCTCGCTGGGATTGTTGGTCGGCGGCGCGGGCAGGCCGGCTAGGATCACCGACTGCAGCGCGCCGGGCTTGTCGACCAAGTACACGCTCCGCCCATCGGCAGCCGCTACCTTCCCGATCTCCAGCTTCGGCAGCTCTCCGTCACCCGTCCAGCCGCCGAAGCGCTCCTCCAGCATTGGCCGGAGCTTCGCCAGCGGAACATCGCCGACCACGACGAGGGTGGCGTTGCTCGGGCGATACCACGTGCGGTGAAAGGAGACCACGTCGTCACGGGTCAGGGAGGTGACGGATTCGACAGTGCCGCTTCCGGTCATGGGAGCCGCGTAGGCGTGATCGTCGCCGAAGATCAAGCCGGGCAAGAGACGCAGGCCGACTGTGAACGGCTGCGCGAGTTCTTGCTGGATGCCCGCCACGCGCAGGCGCTTGAGTCGATCGAGCTCTTGCTGCGGAAATGACGGCCGCAGCACAACCTCGGCCAGCAGATCGAGCGATTCCTCGAGGCGCTCCGACAGCGCGGAGAGGGAAACGCTCGCCGTGTCCAATGACGCGGAAGACGAAATCCGCGCTCCGATCCGGGTCGCCTCATCGCTGATCTCCAGTGATGACAGGTCCTCGGTGCCCTCATCCAGCATCTCCGCCGTCATTCTGGAGAGCCCCAGCTTTCCGAGCCGGTCCGCCGCGAAACCGGCGTCGAAGATGAGCGCCATCTCGAGGGTGGGGATAGAGCGCACGTCCACGTGCACGACCTTCAATCCGTTCGAGAGCTCGGTTTCGTTGGTGGCGGGAAACGTGAATTCCGGAAAGCCGGAGGCCGACGGCAGCTTGGAACGATCCACGTTGCTCTCGGAAACGCGGCGTTCGGGCGCCGGGTGAATCTCGAGCACGTAGACACCGTCGGAGAGATATTCCGCAGCCGTCGAGCGAATGTCCTCGGCGGTGGCATCTTCGGCCCACGCCAGCATCTTCTTGTAGTGGGAGGGATCGCCCACGTACACCTCGTTCCGTGCGAGGATGTCGGACTTGCCGCCGAATCCGCCGATTCGCTCGGCGCCCCGAATGAAGCGAGCCTTGTGGTCCATCTTGGCCCGTGCCAGTTCGTCGTCGGTAGGCCCCGACTGCAGGAATTGCCGGAGTTCCTCGTCAAGAGTGGCCTCGACATCGGCAAGCTTCCCGTCGCGATGGGCGGTGGCTTGGACGACGACCTGGCCGGCGATCTCTTGGGCTTGGATATAGGCTGTGGCGCTGGTGGCGATCTGGTCCTCGTAGACCAAGCGCTTGTACAGCCGGGAACTCTTGCCGGCGGCGAGCACGTCCGTGGCCAGATCGAGCAGCACAGCTTCGCGCGTGCCCCACTCCGGCACGTTCCAGACCTTCATGACACGTGCCTGCGGCACCCGGTCTTCGACCTTCTGCCTGTGCTCGCCGGTGCGTCGGGCGATCCACGACTGCTGCCGGGCGACGGGCGGTCCGCTGGGGATGCTGCCGAAGTACCGCTCCACCAATTCGCGCGCCTCTTCGGGCGCGATGTCACCGGCGATCGAGATCACTGCGTTGGCCGCGCCGTAGTAGGTGCGAAACCACTCGTGGACATCCTCCAGCGAAGCGGCATCGAGGTCTTCCATCTCGCCGATCACGGTCCACGAGTAGGGATGGCCCTGCGGGAATGTGTTCTTGGTGATCAGTTCGTAGGAGACGGCGTAGGGCTGGTTCTCTCCTTGGCGCTTCTCGTTCTGGACCACGCCGCGCTGTTCGTCCAGCTTGGCTTGGTCCACCGCGCCGAGCATGTGCCCCATGCGATCGGATTCCATCCACAGGGCCACGTCCAGGGCCGGCCGCGGCACGTCTTGGAAGTAGTTGGTGCGGTCTTCGTTGGTCGTGCCGTTGAGATTGGTCGCGCCGACGCGCTCCATGGCCTGGAAGTAATCGTCGTTGAAGTTCTCCGAACCGTTGAACATCAAGTGCTCGAACAGGTGTGCGAAGCCAGTCTTGCCGGGCTTCTCGTTCTTCGATCCCACGTGGTACCACACGTTGACCGAGACGATTGGCGCCTTGCGGTCCTCATGAACCAGCAGCGTCAGTCCGTTGTCCAGGACGTATTTCGTATAGGGGATGTCGACGTCGGCCTTGAGCGGCATAGCCAGCGCGCCGGCCATGCAGGCGAGCCCCAGGATCTGGAGCATCGGGAGTTTGCATTGAAGTGCGAATTCCATTGCGGTACCTCGGATTGTCCTTAGTTCAACATAGCTTCCGGCGAAGTGTCCGTGCAGAGCCCGCCCGGAGCAGGTACATTTTTTTGTCGATACGTGACTCGTCTGATGGGACCGGATCGTTGCTCGTGCAACTAGGGCAGCCTGTCGCTGGAGTTGCAAGGGCCTGCGCGAAGGGCGCTGGACCGCTCTTCGCAGCGCCCGGCAGGGGG
>JAJEHF010000075.1 GCA_022823865.1 Bryobacterales bacterium | reverse complement strand
ACAACGGTTCCCGCTCAGAGACAGGACCCCGCCACGAGCAACCGTTCGAAACCTACCCGGCCCCAACCAGCGCAAGCATTGCTGCGCGTGAGCTCAGGCGACAAGACACATAGTCAAAAAAGGGCCTGAGTAGTTACCGCGGGTCAAGAGTTCTGACTCTTCGAGCCAGGCAACGGCGGTCCGGACCCTGGTGTCGTCGGTTGCCGAGTCCCGCTCGAACGCCTTGTCCTCGTCCTCGCCAAGGATTTCGCCCGCAGTGGCAACCACGTCACCACTAAAGCGTTTCTTGCGGTCGAGATTCCTCAGTGCCCGCAGGATGCCGTGGATCTCCTCACGGCTCAGGCGAGATCGCGCCGACATCCCGAACTGGCGCTCGACATCGTCCGTCGCATATAGCAGCACGCAACGCGCCGCCGCACGGTCGCGGCCTGCGCGCCCCGCCTCCTGCAGATAGTTCTCCAACGAGCCCGGAATGTCGGCGTGGATTACCAGTCGTACGTCTGGCTTGTCGATCCCCATGCCGAAGGCGTTGGTGGCAGCAATCGCACGCAGTTCGCCACCGATGAAGCGCCGCTGCACTTCCTTCTTCGTTTCCGGCGGCAGGCCCGCGTGGAATCGATCTGCGGCAACCTGTTTCGCTTGCAGGAATTCGGCGACATCCTCGGTTTGCTGACGCGTCGCGCAATAGACGATGGCTCCTCCCGGCACCTCGGGCGGCAGGTCGGACATCAGGATCTGATGGATGTGGGTAAACTTCTCGCCTCCGGTGGTCGGGACCACTGCGAATGTTAGGTTGGCGCGCTCCGTCCCGCCATCGAACACTCGCAACTCGATGTCGAGTTCTTCGCGAAAATGCCGGGCTATGTCGTCGATCACATCGGGTTTGGCGGTTGCGGTCAGGCACAGGACCTGAGGCACAGGCCCGTCGCCCGCCTTCTCGCGTATGAAGCGGCCCACGTATCTGTAGTCGGGCCGGAATTCATGCCCCCAGCGCGACAAGCAATGCGCTTCGTCAAGCACCCAGGCACCGATCTCGCGCTGGTCGAGCACCCGCCGCACGGTGCGCGAGCGCAACTGCTCTGGCGAAATCAGGAGGATGCCGACATCTCCCAATCGGACTCGGTCGAGCGCTGCGGCGCGCTCGGGCATTGACAGCAGCCCGTTGATCGTCGCGCAGCAGCCGATACCACGCTCTTCCAGCCCGGCCACTTGATCGGCCATAAGCGCGACTAGGGGTGAGATCACCACAGTCAGTGCGCCAGTCTTGTCATATCGCGACAGCGCTGGGATTTGATAGCAGAGCGACTTGCCGGTGCCCGTTGGCAAGATGCCAAGCACGGGATTGCCCGCCATCGCTTCCTCGACTATGGCCTGCTGTAGCGGATGTCCCGTGGCGTCGGCTGGTTCGGGACGAAAGCCTTCGAAGCCAAACCAGCGGTTGAGTTCCTTGCGAGCGTCATGGTGCTCCCGGCACCAGCCACATGCCGGATCGGTACAAGCCGAATCTCTGAGCCGCCGCACCAACCGTCCAGCGTCTGGAAACTGATGCCGCACCCACGGTGGCATCACCGAATTGCCGCCGGCCACCGACAGCCATGCCAGAGCGTATGCCAGTGCCCAGCCGAACCTGCCCGCGTTCGCCACGACCTCTCGCCCGTAGAGCGTGCAGGTGGTGTCTCGGAACATACGTTGGATTGCCACCTTGGCTTCGGCTTGGGCCGGCCGGCGAGCTTCGCGGACTTGGGAAAAGAAATCGTTGAGCGCACGGTCCACGCCTGCAGGCTCGGGCGTGCATAGCCAGTGCCATGCGGCGAGCAAATCAGGCGAAGCCGAACCAAGACCCTTGTGTTGGTCACCGAATAGTCTCAGCGTGAGGCGGGCATCCATTTCTGGGTCGTTCACCCGCCCGCGCTTGAAGCCGCCGTCTTGGTAGTGCTTGACGAGGCCATGGTACGGGTTTCGGGGGAACGCCAGTGGGTTGAGCCGCAGGGTATCCACGGCGGGCAACTTCAGTAGCCTCAGGTCCGGCTTCGCCGCCCTTAGGATCGGCAGGTCGAACGCGATCAAGTTGTGACCAAGAACGAACGACGCGCCGTTGGCGACATCGTCCAGCTTCGCAAGCGCATTCGCCATGCCGCGGCCGGAATGCACCAGCCTGCGGCCTGTATCCGGGCGCACGGCAGCCAGTGCCCGAATGTGGCCGCCGTCCTTGCCCACTTCAAGGTCCAGCGAGAGGCAACGTGGCGGTGAGATCGGATCCATTGCGACTGAGTTAGGTTTTCAGCGGCAGTTGCTCAACCTTGATGAAGTTAGGCTTCTTCTTGGCCTAGGGAAGCACTCAAGCGGACTGGAGACAATACCATGCGCCTGCTCGTTCGCTCAACGCCACACCGAGACCAACCGCAATCTTCAGGGAGATTTCAAAACAGTGGTTAACCATACCCGCCAGATGCGCACGACTGATCCCGAGCCTGCGCGTTGCTCCGGTCACGCTGCGCCCCGTTGGCCGTATGCAGTTGTGGCGCGCACACAGTCCGGGCGAGGGGGCATCAGTATGTCCCGATTCAACTAATCATAGTCAGACCATCAATTGGTGTGGAAGTGGAGGGGATGGGGTCAGGCAAGGGTGAGCTCACCGATGGCGGCAACCGAGTGCCGCTAGTCGTGCACTGGCCGGGGAGGCTCGTGCCAGGACAGGTCGTTGACCACTCGTTCGACTTCAGCGAGTGGCTTCCGACTTTCGTCGACTTGGCGGGCTGTAGGGCGTCAGCTTGGCCGATCGCGTGCAGGGCGGCGCCGCTGCACCGCGCCCGTCGGCCTTTGCGGCGGGCAATTCGGCGCGCTGGGTGCCCGCGCAACGATGGAAACTGTACAACTGCGGACGGCTCCACGACATGAGCGCGGGCCGGGAGGAAGTCGCCCCGCTGACGATCAGCGGCGCCTCCGAAGCCGCGCTGAGAGGCCTGAGACTGGTGGACTGACCGGCAGACTGCTAGACTGCGGCCTTGCGTACGATCCTGTTCGGCGCCGGCGGGCAACTCGGCGTGGACTTGGCGCGGCTGTGCCGCAAGCGCGGCCACAGCTTGCTGGCGCTGCGCCGGAGCCAGCTTGATATCACGGACGAGCCCGCGACTCGCCAGCGGATCGCACGCCACAACGCGGACTGCGTGATCAACGCCGCGGCCTACAACCAAGTCGACCAGGCCGAGAGCGACGCCGAGACCGCCATGCGCGTCAACGCACTGGCCGTGCGCAATCTGGCTTTCGCCTGTGCCGAGGCGGGCGCGGTGCTGGTGCACTATTCGACCGACTACGTCTTTAGCGGCGAAAAGGACTCCCCGTACACGGAGACGGACGCCCCGGCCCCGCGGTCGGTCTACGGAGTCTCCAAGCTTGCCGGGGAGACGTTTGCGCAGGCCCATTGCCCTGCTCACTACGTGCTGAGGGTTGCGGGCGTCTTCGGCCCGCCGGGGCGGCATACCAGACGCGGCAACTTTGCCGAGTTCGTGCTGCGCAAGTGCGCCGAGGGAACTCCCCTGCGCATCGTGGACGACCAGTTCGCCACGCCGACGTTCGGCCCGGCGTTGGCTGCCCGCACGCTGGATCTGATCGAGCGCAAGATCCCGTTCGGCTTGTATCACTTGGCCGGTGGCGAGCCGGTATCGTGGTTCGAGTTCGCCCGCAAGATCGTGCGCTTGGCGCACTGTTCTGCCGAACTGGAACCGATTGATCGGACGCATTACCGAGCGCAGGCGCACCGGCCGCGATGCGTGGCGCTCTCGAACGCGAGGGTCGAAGCGGCCGGAATCGCCAAAATGCCCAGCCTTGACGCCGCGATCGCCGAGTATCTGAAATTGCGCAAGCGAGAACGCCCGGTACGGCGCTGATTGCTGGCCCGGCCAGAGCCTCGGACCCGCACAGGTGGCTCGATCCAGCCCCCCTGCCGGGCTCATCCGTTAACCCCTACTATGTCGATAGGGATAGTAGAGTATACCTGTGGAGCCGTGTATAGTGGAAGAAATGTCTATTCCTTCCTCGGACCTCAATGCGCTGGTTTCCTCCGGCGTGCCGGGCCTTGCCGCGACGTTCCGGCAGCTGAGCGACCTGTATCTGCTGGCCGAAGGCGGATACGAGCCGATCCAAGGGTTCTTGAACAGTGCCCAGACCCGCTCGGTCTGCCGCACCATGCACCTCAGCACCGGGGAGCCGTGGAGCATTCCGGTCGTGTTCCCGATCGATTCCGCCACCAAGGAGCGCATTGTCGGAGCGGAGCGCTTGGTCCTGATGGACGGGGACGCCCCGGCGGGCCTGCTGCACGTCGAGGAGATCTTTCCGATCGAGAAGGAACTCTACGCCGAGAGCATCTTCCGCACGCAGGACGAGGCGCATCCCGGCGTCCAGTGGCTGCGCGGGGCAGGGGAGTACTCGATCGCGGCCACGGCCGAGATCTGCTCGGACTGGAAGCTCGACGTGCCCGGCTCGCTTCCGATCTCGCCGCGCGAGACGGCGGCTCTGGTGCGGGCGAAGGGCTGGCGGACAGTGGTGGGGTTCCAGACCCGCAACCCGATCCACCGGGCGCACGAGTTTTGCACCAAGATTGCCCTCGAGACCGCCGACGGGCTGGTGATCCACCCCCTCTTGGGCGAGACCAAGGCTGACGACACGCCCGCCGAGGTGCGCCTGGCCTGTTACGACGTGCTGATGCGCAACTACTACCCAGCCGACCACGCGATGCTGGCCGGATTTCCGGCGTGGATGCGCTACGCCGGCCCGCGCGAGGCGATTTTCCACGCGCAGGTGCGCAAGAACTACGGCATCACGCACTTCATCGTCGGGCGGGACCACGCTGGCGTGGGCGACTACTACGGCCCGTTCGACGCCCAGAGGATCTTTTCCGACTTCCAGCCCGGCGAACTCGGGGTTGAACCGGTCTTCTTCGATTTCGTCCATTACTGCAGGGTCTGCGGAGGCATGGCTTCCAAGAAGACCTGCCCGCACCCGCCGGAGCATCACGTGCATCTCGCCGGCCGGGCGGTCCGCCAGATGTTGCGCGAGGGCAAGCTGCCCCCGAGCGAGTTCACCCGCCCGGAGATCGCTGAGATCTTGATCGCTGCGGCGCGAGAAGCTGCGTGACACTGCCGCTGCCGAAATTCACGTGGCCGCGGAGCGACGCCGCCGCCCAGGAGATCTTGGGTTGGGCGATCGATGAGTTCGGCTCGGGACTCGCGATCTGCACCAGCTTCCAAGCCTCCGGGTCGGTGATCCTGGACATGGCGGCGCGCTTGGTCGGCGGCGATATCAACGTCTTCAGCATCGACACCGGTCGCTTGCACGAGGAGACCTACCAGCTGATCTCGCAGATCCGCCGTCGCTACGGGATCGTGATCGAGCTGGTTCCGCCGGATGCCGACGAGCTGGGCTCGATGCTGACGCTGCACGGGCCGAACCTCTTCTACGAGAGCCCCGCCAAGCGCAAGCTGTGCTGCGAGATCCGCAAGGTGAGGCCGTTACAGCGCCGCTTGGCGACGCTCGATGCCTGGGTCACGGGACTGCGGCGCGACCAGGACGGCGGCCGCGAGCGAACCGAACCGGTGGCGATTGACGAAGAGCACGGCGGAATCGTGAAGCTTGCCCCCTTGGCCGGCTGGTCGAACGAGCAGGTTTTCGCCTACGCGCGGGAGCGCGACGTGCCGCTGCACCCGCTGTACGCCCAAGGCTACCCGAGCATCGGATGCCAGCCGTGCACCCGCAAGGTCGAGGCTGGCGAAGATTCGCGGGCCGGGCGTTGGTGGTGGGAGAAAGACGTCGACAAGGAGTGCGGAATGCACTTGGGCATGCGCGGCCAAATGCGGCGGGAAGTGGACGTGCTGCTGGATGAGGTTCTGCCGGCCCGCAGGCCGTTTGCCGTCAAGTAAGTGCGTGCAGCCGCTCGGAGTATGATGAGAAATGGAGTATAAAGGGGCAACCATTTGGATGACCGGCTTGTCCGGTTCGGGCAAGTCGACCGTCGCGAATATGCTGGCCAAGCGCCTGCGCGCCGTCGGCGCGCGGGTGGAGATCTTGGACGGCGATGTGGTCCGGACCAATCTCTCTAAGGGCCTGGGTTTCAGCAAGGAAGACCGCGACACCAACATCCGGCGCATCGGATTCGTGTGCAACCTTCTGTCGCGCAACGGTGTTTTCGCGATCGCTGCGGCTATTTCCCCTTACAGGGCGATCCGCGACGAGGTCCGGGCCGCGGCCGGCGATTTCGTGGAAGTCTTCGCCGACTGTCCCCTTGACACGCTCGTAGAGCGCGACGCCAAGGGCCTGTACAAGAAGGCGCTCGCGGGCGAGATCAAGAATTTCACGGGAGTCTCCGATCCCTACGAACCGCCGGAGTCACCGGAGGTTCGCCTTGATTCGAGCCAGCAGACGGCGGAGGAATCGACCGAAATCGTCTGGCAGCACCTGGTCGGGGCCGGACTCCTGAAGCTGTAGCCAGCTCGTTGGGCAGCTCGCTAGTGTCCGGGAACGCCCCCGGGCAGGAAGTAATACCCGGCGACGAGGTAGGCGAGATACGCCCCGAGTAGCACGAATCCGAAAGCGCGGCGGAGGACATCCTTCGATGCGAGCACGCCCACTCGAAACACGATCAGGATGAATAGCATCGACGGGTACAGCAGCGTGAAGAAGTAGGGACCTGCATCCAGGCCTTGGCGCGTCACGGCCGCAGCCGCCCCGGCCACGAAGAGGACGTTGAGGATGTCAGCGCCGATCACGTTGCCAACCGCCAGTTCACCCTGCCCTCGGCGCGCCGCCGTCAAGGCCGTGACCAGCTCTGGCAGGGACGTGCCGAAGGCGACCACTGTGGCGGCTATCACGCTCCTCGGCACGGACATGCGCGCAGCCGCCTCCGTCGCTCCGGGGACGATAACTTGGGCCGACAAAACGACCCCGGCGATGGCGACGACGAGCTTGAGAACGGTCAGCCACGCCTTGGAATGCCCGTGTTCGACGTGGTGCTCGCGCTCGGCTCGTCGCTGGCCGGCCCAGCGTATCGAAACGTAGAGGTAGGCTGCGAGCAGCACGAGCAGCAAGAAGCCAGCCTCTTGGGATAGTCGGCCACCGCTATCAAAGATCTGGTCCAAACGTGTCCACGGAGCGCTTAGGAGTACGAGCAGCACGCCCGACCCGATTTGAATCCATCCCTGGCGGTTCACGATCCGTGGGTCGAGCTTCAGTGGCGCAATCAGGCAAGCCAAGCCGAGTATCAAGCCGGTGTCGGCGATCACCGATCCGACGGAGTTTCCAAGGGCGAGCCCTGGGGCGCCTTCGATTGCTGCGACGACCGAAACTGCGGCCTCCGGCGCGGTTGTGCCGAGGCTGACGATGGTGGCTCCGACGACCATCGGCGGAATGCGCAGGCTGTCGGACAGATCGACCGCTTGATCCACCAAGACATCGGCTGTTTTTCCCAGCACCAACAGGCTCGCTGCGATACTCGCGAGCAGGATCGACCAATGGACTTGGGAAAAGAACTGCTCTAAGAGGGCTTCCATATCGAGTCCGAGTGCCGACACTCAGAACGGGCCTTCGCACGGCGGGCGGATCGCCTTCCCATTCTCTCAGAGCAGGGATCGCGGGCTTGCTGGCGCTACGTCACACTTGACGCTGGAATCGTTAGGGAGCACGCGTAGCCTGCCAGAAGCCCGCCATGCCTTGCACTTGCAAATAAGCGCGCCGAAGCACTTCATTGCCTGGAAGCTGGCGCCGCTTTGACGGCCGCTAGCCCGCCATGCGACCTAGAGGCATGACCCAGCCGCAGTTGTACCGGGCGCGCGGGGACACGGAGAACGCGTCGGACGAGTTGAAGAAACAGTTGGGCTTAGGCGGGTTCGTGACGCAGGGCCTAATGCGGACGGCGATCATGGCGCGCTTGAATGAGCAGGAGCACGGACGGTGCCATCATAAAATGGTGACACTGCGATGAATGCTCAAGTTTCTGTCGATCGCGAGAAGCTGGCAGCGT
Source organism: Bryobacterales bacterium (assembly GCA_022823865.1). Taxonomy (GTDB): domain Bacteria; phylum Acidobacteriota; class Terriglobia; order Bryobacterales; family UBA6623; genus VXMF01. Next base: position 904 of record JAJEHF010000075.1, on the reverse strand, counting down.
TCTGTCGGGCCAACGGGATTGTCAAGCTGTCCGTCTTCGGCTCGGCGCTGCGGGACGACTTCCGGCCCGACAGCGACATTGACGTGTTGGTGGAGTTTTCTCCCGACCGTACCCCGGGTCTGTTCGCTTACGCTGACATGGAGTTGAGCCTGCCGCCCCTGTTCGGCGGACGCAAGGTGGATCTCAAGGTGGCCGAGGAGCTGAGCCGCCATTTTCGGCAAGCGGTGCTGAACACGGCCGAGGTGCAGTATGTCGAAGGACAGGGCGCGATTGCTGGACATCCTTGACTGGGCCCGGCGGGCCATGCTGGAGGCTGCCGGGCGCACTCGCGCGGATTTCGACTCGGATGAGAATTTCTTCTTGGCCCAAGTCAAGCGCGTAGAGGTTGTTGGCGAGGCCGCGAGCCGCCTCACCCCAAACACCCGCAGATTGATGCCGGAAGTACCTTGGGCTGCTGTTTCCGCGACGCGGAATCGCTTGGTTCATGCCTATCACGAGATGAGCAGGGACATTGTCTGGGCTGCTATCGAGATCGAATTCCCCAAGCTGGTCGAGTCTATCGAGTGCTTCCTTCGAGGCGGTCGGGGACAGGACCTCTTGGACCGCTGAGCGGGGCCGGTATGCGCAGGATCCTCGCCTGGGGCCGTGTTTGTAAGCGCCGTGGGCCGACACCCGTCGAAGAGCCGGAAGCGCTCGGCGGGACTGTCGCGGCTGCAGCGAGGGTGCGGCGTATGCTGCCAGCCTAGCGGGGCTATTGGAACCCTAGCAGCCTGTGGTTTTATTGGCTTTGCCGACCACGTCGGTCGGTGGCCTTGCTGGGTGGTCCTTCGACGGCCTATGCGAGTTTTTCGGCAAATTCCGGGCTTTCTCCCGGTCTGAGGCCCAAGAGGCCCCTGAGCATGCC